>CAMHIV010000160.1 GCA_946185185.1 uncultured Treponema sp.
CTTCCCGAACAACGTCTTCTACAAATCTAGGGTTTTCATATGCGTGTTCGGTAACGTATTTTTCATCTTTTCGTTTAAGAAGAGAATACAGTCCATTTGAAGCGCAGTTTTCTACCATTGTAATCATGTCTTCAAGCCAGAAAAAATCCGAGTACAAAAGCTTTATTCGCACCGTGCCCCTCTGATTATGAGCACCGTATTCGCTTATCGCCTTTGAGCATGGACATACTGTGGTAACAGGAACTTCTACAGAAATGTAAAACTGTTTTTCGTTTTGACTAACTTTTCCTTCGTAAGTGCAGATATAACTCATTATCGCTTTTTCTCCGCTTACCGGGGCAGCTTTTTCCATAAAAAATGGGAACCGCATTTCGCCAAAGGATTCCTGTGCGTCAAGTTTTGTGCGAATTTCTTCCAGCATATCCAGAAAATGATTCATCGAAATATTTTTATGATGTTTGTGGAATATTTCGATAAAGCGGCTCATATGAGTGCCCTTAAAGTGATGCGGCAAATTTACAAAAAGATTTACTATTGCTGTTGTACTTTGAGTTTTATTTTCCTTGTCTAAAACAGTAACCGGATATTTAACGCCTTTTACGCCAACCTTTTCCAGGGGGACTTTGCGTGTATCCTGTTCATTTTGAATGTCTCGCATAATCGTTGAACAGTTTAACAAAAATAGCTGGAAGACCGCAAGCGAATAATTCAATAATAGAAATTATCAGGGCAGCCCGAATTGAAAATTTTCCGTCATTGAGTTGAAGAAGTCCGGTTTTGTAAAGAACTTGAGAGATTTTTATTCCTATTATCTGGTGAAATCCCATTATGATAATTGTATTCTGTGCGTAGAAATTCAGAAAAGCCGGAAGTTTTTTTATCGAAGTAGAAAAATGACAAACCAGGATTATTCCGGCTACTCCGCCGATAAGCAAAAGCAGTGGATTTTTGCCGAAACCCATAGAATTAATGTCGATTTCACCATTAAATTTGGCGATTATCCATATGATGGCAAAAAGCATGGGAGCCAGCGGTCTTACTGGAAGTGAATAAAGAATTGTTTCTGCTTTTTCGCGAATCTTTTGACAGGTAATTCCCATAAAGAAAAACGGAAAAGCCATAAAAGCAGCGCCGATTGAAAAGTACGGATGAAAACCTGTTTTTTTTATAACAACTGAAAATGCAAAAAGGATTGCCGCAAAAAGTGTTTTTATCCAAAGGTTTTCCGAAAACTTGTTTACAATGCTGTTTATTACTTTGCACCAGAATAATGCAGGCAGAAACCAGAGAGGAGGCGCAACCATTATCGAATAAGGCGTGTCGTAGCCAAGACCGATAAAAAGTCCTGCAAGTGGTTTTATGATTTTTCCCTGAATGCCAGGTTCCCCGAGTAAATTACGAAGAAAAAGCAGAATAAATGCCCAGACGCAAAGATAGAGCAGCACATACGGGATGAGCAGTTTTTTTGCCGAATGAATTATTGTTTCCTGAAGGGAATGCTTTTTTTCCACCAGTCCGCTCAGGAAAAAGAAGAGCGGCATATGAAATGTATAGATGAAAACTTTTAAAAAGTACGAGGTACAAGTCACATGCCCAAGAAGCACAAGAAAAATCCCGGTTAATTTTGCGGCATCAATCCAGGTAATTCTTGTGTTCCCGTTAGATAAATCCTGCATTATTTTTCTGCAGCTTCAAGTGTGTTGAACATAAGCATTGCGATTGTCATTGGTCCAACTCCACCCGGAACAGGAGTGATAAAGCTTGCAGTTTCAAGCAAATCTGCGTAATCAGTGTCACCTACAAGGCGGAATCCTGATTTTTTAGTGCTATCAGGAATGCGGTTTACACCAACATCGATAACTACTGCACCAGGTTTTACCATATCTTTAGTAACTGTGTGAGGATGTCCGCTTGCTGCGATTATGATGTCTGCCTGGCGTGTAAAAGAAGCAATGTCTTTTGTTCCTGTGTGGCAGATTGTTACAGTACAGTTTGTTTCTTTTCGTGCAAGAAGAAGTGAAACTGGTTTTCCAACGATGTTGCTTCGTCCGATTACAACAGCATGCTTTCCGCTTGTTTCAATTCCCATTTTTTCAAGGAGCACGATGATTCCATGTGGAGTGCAAGGGAGGAACGCTTTTTTGCCGATTACAAGATTTCCAACGTTTACAGGGTGGAATCCGTCTACATCTTTTGCTGGATCTATTGCAAGAAGAACTTTTTCTTCGTTTATGTGCTTTGGAAGTGGAAGCTGAACAAGAATTCCGTGAACAGAGTTGTCTTTATTCAAGTCATCGATAATTTTAAGAAGTTCTTCTTCTGAAGTTGATTCCGGAAGGTGCATGCTGCGGTCTGCCATTCCAACTTCTGCGAGTGCTTTCTGTTTTCCGGTAACATACGATACACTGGCCGGGTTTTCTCCTACAAGAATAACTGCAAGGCAAGGTGTAATTCCTTTTTCCTTCAATGCTGAAACTTTTGCTGCTACTTCTCCGCGAACCTGTGCTGCGATTGCTTTTCCGTCGATAATCGTTGCGCTCATCTGTTACCTTCTGAATGTGTGTTTGTTTTAATTGTAAAAAGACTAAAAAAAAGGTATAGTCTTATTGTTGTTTACATTATAGGAAAATGTGAGGAAAAATGAAACGCATTCTTTCGCTTTTAGGCATACTTTTTGTAATTTCCATGCCGATTTTTGCACAGTCTGAAGACGAATCAGAACCTGATGAAGGTCAGAACGAAGAAAACATTGTTCGCAAAGAAGACGATGATTATAAAATCAATGGTAAAGGTGACCAGTTTATTAAAATCGGATTGATGCCAAACTTTCCGTTGAATTTTGGTGATTCACTTTACGTTGGTGGCGCAGCACAGCTTGGATACTACAAATTTTTAAACGGCTGGTTTGGTCTTGGCGGCGAACTTATGGCTGGTTATAACCCGACTTTGGGAAGCAATGTTTTGACTTTTGTTCCGATTACAGTTGGTGCAATGTTTCAGCCAACCGTTTGGCGGTTTGAATTTCCGCTTTTTCTTTCTGCGGGAATTGCATTTGAAACTTGTGAAAATAAAAAATATTTTCCTGGATTTGCAGGAAAAATTGAACTTGGTGCCTTTTACCGTATCGTAGAAAGCTGGTCTGTTGGTCTTTCTGGTCAGTGGCTTTACCTTCCGGAATGGTATACAACGACCGAAAATGCGTCCTCTGATTATGGAACCTTTATGCAGGCTTCAATTTCTGCCCGATACCATTTCTAAGATTCAAATTTGGAGAAACCATGAAAAATAAATTTTTTGCAATATTTATAAGCCTTTCGATTTTAATTGGATTTACCGGCTGTTATGATGCAGTTTTTCAGGCAATCCGTACAGAAGTTGAACTTGGAGATACTTCTGTAAACGGCTTTATAAATGGAATCGTTCGATTCAATCCTGAAGGCTCTTCTTCTGAATATCTTCTTGTTGCAAACGGAAGTCTTTACATTAAGGATGCAAGTTATGCAAAATCAGGCGGCTGGGTTCAGCTTTCCGGAATGGGATTACCTGGCACAGTTTCTTATTCATACTACGATGCATCTTTTTCCGGAGAACATATTTTTAAAGTAGCCTGCGATAAAGAATGTATTTATGTGCTTTCTTACGAGCCGTACTACGATGAAGATAACAGCCGAATTGTTCCAAAAAATCTTTATCTCTATGCCTGCAAACCGGTTATTGGTTCAAATGGTGCTTTGGATTTTATTTCTAACGGCGGCTTTAAAAGAATCGATAGTGTAAACACAACTATTGCAGCTTACATTGCGCTTCTTGGAACAGGTACTGATTATTACAACATGAACGCGAGTGTTCAGCTTTTCTGTACAAACTCACCGGTTCCTTCTCATCGAAAGGCATTTATCCGTGTTGGTGGTGGTTCTCCTTATGTTTACAGCACTTATAACGAAAATCGCTGGGTTGTTTACGCTTTGAACGGTTATGGTGCCGCTGTTTTGAATGCCGGAAGTCAATCTGGAGTTGATGTTTCAACTGACGCAAAATATGCGAATGTAATGGTTGGTAAAGATGTTCTTGGTGCTATCTGGTTTGCCGATAAAAATACTTCTGATGAAGAAAGTTTTGAAAATATCATCTTTGTAAACCAGGCGAATCCAATTACAAATGAATCACTTGTAAATCACCCAACGCCAACTTATGCGTATTACGGTCAGAGTGAATACCTCTGGAAATTTTCAAAAGAAGATTACGAGTCTGTTTACACAATGGGAATCCCATATTATGGCTCAGGAAAAAGAACTTACACTGATTGTGAATACAGCAAAATCAAAGCTTATATCGCAGGTTATGGCTGTAAAGTTCAAAAAACTGATGATAATGGCGACCCGGTTTATGATACTAATGGAGATCGAGTGCTTGTAACCAGCAGTATCGGTCAGCCAAGTACTTTAAGCTGGGTTTACGAAAATACAGACTCTTCAATCTGTTCTTTGGCTGTTACTGCAGATTACCTTCTTATCGGAACTGGAACCTGGCGTTCTTCCGGAGACGGAATCTATCACCTTACAATTGATTCTAATGGCGCTCCTACATCTACTGCATCCCAGTCTTTTGCATCGAATGCAGCAGATATTATGTGTGAGCCATATATAATCCGTTCGCTTCTTGCACTCAATCCGGATAAGAAAGAATTGGAAGGCGCAATTTATTCTTCAATGGACTACATTTATACAGAATCAACTGCCGGAACTACAATTGAAGACCGTGGTTTGTGGTCATACTATCCGACAACCCTCGAATGGAACCGCGAATAATTTTGCCTTTTACAAAAAATCATATTTAATTCCAAAGGCTGCTGTAACAAGCAGCTTTTTTTGTGCAATTTTATACGAGGCTTTTAATTCTGCCCGGCTTGTTTTAATTTCTCCGTCTTTTGAATTAAGGTAAAAACTTGAACTTGCTGAAAGTTTGTTAAAAGTAAATTTTAATGTTGCTTTGTATGTATTTTTTTTATTTTCCTTTGGATAACTTTTAAAATAGAAAAATCTTTATATGATGAAAAAAATCATTATTCTTAAAATATGATAAAGAAATCATTATTTAAAAACTATGTGAAAAATCATTCTTTTTCAAGGAAGTATTTGAAGTCTTCCCACTCATTATTTAATAAGAACACTCCTTTTTCAGTAATCACTCCGCTAATCAAGTCACATGGAACAATATCAAATGCAGGATTGATTACTTCAGTGCCTTCAGGACATATCCTGCAGCTTCCATAATGAGTCACCTCATCTGCGGAACGCTCCTCGATTTCAGTATCGAAAATTGAAATCTGGTCGTCGAATGTGCTGGTTGGAGCCGCAACATAAAATGGAATGCCATATCTTTTTGCAGCAAGAGCAACCATCAGAGAGCCTATTTTATTTGCAATTCCATCATAAGCCACTCTATCCGCACCAATGACGACTTTATCCACCTTTCCAATGCTCATGAGATATCCGCTTGCAACATCGGGAATGAGTTTGACGGGAATGTTCTCCTGCTGCATTTCCCAAACGCTTAATCGAGCACCCTGACCTCTAGGACGTGTCTCATCACATAATACATTAATGTTCTTTCCTTCCTCATGGGCAGCTCTGAAAACACCTAAAGCAGTTCCATAATCCACACAGGCAAGAGCTCCAGCATTGCA
>CAMHIV010000161.1 GCA_946185185.1 uncultured Treponema sp.
CAATCTTTGAAGCTGCGTTCCCCGTCTATCATGTAGACCATTTTAAAAACATCATCTTTTGGTACTAAAAAATAAGTGTATGGAATATCAAATGCAATTCGGGCTTCTTCAAAAGTGGTAACCCAGAATTCGTGCAGATAAATAAAGTAAGCTTTGCGAAGTAGTTCATTTTCTGACTCAAATCTTAGTTTTCCGGCAACGTGGTTGGGGTCAAGATTGTGCTGCAGAAGTTCGTACTGTTTTAAGGCTTCGTTATAATCTTTAAAGCCGTGAGGAAGGTCTACTTCTTTAAAATGCTTCATGTAAGAATCTTTGTACTGAATGAATTAACTGTTCAAGATATTTACCGATGCTCTGAGCGTTATCCAGAGCATTTTTTTTAAGGAGCTTTGCCTGCAGAATGTAAGTTACTATTCCACATAAAAAAATAACTGTGACTGTAAGGATTCCAGAAAGCAGTGCAAAATGAAAGATGAGGTTTTCTCTCCGTCTCCTCAAAACTTTTCTACTTTTCATCGTGTAATTATAACATGGATTTTGAAAAATACAAAAAAATGTTTATAATTTTTTTATGCAGATGATTTTACTTGGAACGGGAACCAGTCATGGAATCCCTTGTATTGCCTGTTCATGCCGAGTGTGTACTTCCAGCGATGAACACGATAAACGCACTCGCTGTAGTGCTTATGTTACAAACGAAAATAAAGATGGAACAGTTTCAAATATTCTGATTGATGTTGGTCCCGAATTTCGTATTCAGGCGATTAAGAACGGAATAAAAGCTGTTGATGCAATTCTTTTAACGCACAGTCACGCTGATCATCTGCATGGTCTGGATGATATCCGCATTTTTAGTCACACCTTTGGAAGTGATAAGTTGAACGAGCTTAAAAAGAATCCGGAAAATGCAGGTGTGGATCCAAAGCTTTTGGAAGAGGCAAGTGGAAGAGGAATCGCTCTTTATGCAAACTCAAGTACGATTTCGGATGTAAAAAGCCGGTTTTCTTATATCTTTAAATCGAATACTCAGATTGGGGGTGGGAAGCCAAAACTTCATCTTGAAAACTGCAAATATATAGAAGAAAAACAACCAAAAGAATTTGGCGATATAAAAATTATTCCAATTCCAATGAAGCATGGAAAATTAGATTCAACCGGCTGGCTTTTTTCTGTCCGCAAAGATGATGGAAAAATTCATTCGATAGCGTACCTTACAGATTGCAGTTATATTCCCGACCGAAGTGTTGAACTGCTTAAGAAAAAGGGTGGTATTATCGAACATTGTGTAATCGACGGTCTTAGGGAAAAGCCGCATTCAACACATTTTGGATTCAGACAGGCAATGGATATTGCGGAACGGCTGGGTCCTGTTAATACCTGGTTTATACATATCTGTCATTTAATGACTCATGAAGAAATAAAAAAGTATGCTTTGGATCAGTTATGTGATTATCCTGTTTTGAATACGATAGTTCAGAATGGTGGTTATGTTGGTCCTGGCTATGACGGTCAGGTGCTGAAGGTGTAAGGACATAAAAAAACCGCTTCTCGTCAGAAGCGGTTTTGGATTGCAGAACTAATTAGTTAGATTCTACAGGTGTTTTTGGCACGCGTACTTTCTTTACGATGAAATCACTCTTGAAACAACGTGTACAAACTTTAAGAGTTCTGATTTCTCCGTTTCCGAGATCAGTTTTTACAGTCATCAAATTAGGACGCCATGTGCGTTTTGTGTGGTTGAAGGACTTTGAAACTTTGTTTCCGTACTGAACGCCTTTACCGCAAATATCACAACTTCTAGACATATCTATACCTACCTTATGTTTTTCACGTGAGTTTAAATAGAATATAGAAATGGCTTAATAGTGTCAAGGCATTCACTGCATTCCGGGATATTTATTTGAATTCGTATTGATACGGTATTCTTTATTTTGTATAATTATGAAAATCTGCTCAAAACAAATGAATAATTATGCAAAAAAGCAGATTAAATATACTGTGAAAACCAGGGGGCTCATAATGGCAGAATTGAATTCATTGGATACTTTTATTGGGAAACTTTCCGCACTTGCTGAACGAAATGACCCTATTAATCCTGATTTATACACAAAGTATGATGTTAAGCGCGGATTAAGAAATTCCAATGGAACTGGCGTACTTGTTGGCCTTACTCGAATTGGTGATGTAGTTGGTTATGATATTGGTGCCAATGGTGAAAAAATCCCTGTACCTGGAAAGCTTTTGTATCGCGGTTATGATGTTGTAGATATCGTTCGCGATGCTGAAACAAATGATGATTTCTGTTATGAACAGTGCGCTTATCTCGCAAGCAGCTTGATGAATTCCGCAATTTTATCGGAATAAGCCGTGTTCTTCCTCCTAACTTTACGGAAGACATGATTATGAAGGCACCTTCAAACGATATTATGAATAAGCTTGCCCGCGGTGTACTTGCTTCATATTCTTATGATAGTAACCCGGAAGATCGCTCGGTTGCAAATAACCTCCGTCAGTGTGTAGAACTTATTTCTAGATTTTCTACACTTGCAGCTTATGGTTATCAGGCACGCAGACGATATTTCCAGAATGAAAGTATGTTTATTCACAATCCTGTGCCGGAATATTCTACTGCAGAAAACTTCCTTCATCTTATCCGCCCGGACGGACAGTTTACAAAGCTCGAAGCTCAGATTCTTGATTTAGCTTTGATTCTTCACGCAGAACATGGTGGTGGTAACAACTCTTCACTTACAGTTCACGTTGTTTCTTCTGCTGATACAGATACTTATTCTGCAATTGCTGCGGCTGTTGGTTCGTTGAAGGGGCGCCGCCATGGTGGTGCAAATATCCGCGTTGTAGAAATGATGGATGAAATCAAGGCAAATGTAAAAGACTGGACAAGTGATAAAGAAGTTCGTGAATATCTTTATAAAATTGCAAGAAAAGAAGCATTTGATCATTCTGGAAAAATTTACGGGATGGGCCATGCTGTTTACACTGTAAGCGATCCTCGTGCACTTCTTCTTCGTGAAAAGGCTAGAAATCTTGCGGCAGAAAAAGGTTGCCTTGAAGAATACAATCTTTACCGCATGGTTGAAGAACTTGCTCCTGGAATTATTATGGATGTTCATCATTCTGATAAGCAGATTTGTGCAAACGTGGACTTGTATTCCGGTTTTGTATACACAATGCTGAATATTCCTCGCGAACTTTTTACACCTCTATTTGCTATCAGCCGAATTTCCGGTTGGTCTGCACACCGCATCGAAGAGCTTGTTGCCGGCGGAAGAATTTATCGTCCTGCTTACAAAAATGTTTGTGAGCGCCGTGCATATATTCCAATCGACGCAAGATAACAGGCTATTTAGAAATAAATGAGTTTAGAGCGTATAGATAAACTTCTTTCTCATGAAGGTTTGGGAACCCGGAAGGGGATTAAAAAGCTCCTTAGGGTTTCTGAAGTTTTGGTGAATGGAAAACGGGTAACCGATCCTGGATTTTCTGTAAATCCTGATAAAGATGAAATTTCTGTTGACGGCGAAGAAATCTGCATTAAAAAAAATCTCTATATAATGATGAATAAAAAGTCGGGCTATGTAAGTGCGAACAAGGATGGACTTCATCCGACTGTTTTCGAACTTCTTGATGATGAATTTCGAACTGCATATCTTGAAGAAAATCTGCATTTAGTTGGCCGACTTGACATGGACACGGAAGGACTTTTGCTTTTTACAACCGATGGAAAATTTATTCATAGGGCAACTTCTCCAAAAACTCATCTTCCAAAGAGTTATTTTGTGCGCATTAAAAATACCGAAAACGAAGATCGGCAGAAAGAAATTTCAGTCGCATTTAAAAAAGGGATTCGAATTCCCCGTGAAGACAATGAAGATGAGGCTGACTGTAAACCAGCTCATATTGAATGGAAAAACGAAAACGAATGCGTTCTTACGATTACCGAAGGAAAGTATCATCAGGTAAAGAGAATGTTTCGCGCGGTTGGAAACGAAGTTATTTATCTTAAGCGCCTTACAATTGGGTCACTTGTTCTGGATGAAAAACTTGCACTTGGCGAGTACCGGGAATTAACTGACGAAGAAATAGATTCACTTCTTATGAACTCTTCTGACTTATAGAAATAATTTATAACTCACGATAAGAAACAAGTATTATAAAAAAGTATAGAAAAAATGTATAACAAATCCAGCTTTAAAACTGATACGAAACTTGTGTGAGGTGAAAAATGAAACCTTTGTCAGATAAAACTGCTGGTTTTACAGATAGTGTAATTCGCAGAATGACTAGAATTTGTAACGAATACGGTGCTGTAAACTTGAGTCAGGGTTTTCCTGATTTTGAACCACCTGGAGAAATTTTGAATCGTCTTGCAGAAGTTTCTACAGATCTTGCAAAAGGCGATTTTCATCAGTATGCAGTAACCTGGGGTGCCCAGAATTTTAGGGAAGGCGTTGCAAAGAAATACGAACATTTTTCCGGTCAGAAAATCGATCCGAATGGCGAAATTGTAGTAACCTGCGGAAGTACGGAAGCCATGATGGCGACAATGCTTTCTGTTGTAAATCCTGGTGACAAGGTAATTATTTTTTCTCCATTTTATGAAAATTATGCGGCAGACGCAATTTTGAGTGGCGCAGAACCAGTTTTTGTTTCTTTGAGGGCACCGGAATTTAAGTTCGATGCAAATGAACTTGAAGATGCCTTCCGTACCGGAGCAAAGGCACTTATTTTGTGTAATCCGTCAAATCCTTGTGGAAAGGTGTTTACATATGATGAACTTACAGTAATTGCAGATCTTGCGAAAAAATATGACGCCTATGTAATTACTGACGAGGTTTACGAGCACATTGTTTACGATGACCACAAGCATGTGTATTTTTCAACTTTGCCTGGCGTAAAAGACAGAACAATTGTCTGCTCGTCCCTTTCAAAGACCTATTCAATTACAGGCTGGCGTTTGGGTTATACAATTGCAAATCCTGAAATAACAGACAGAATAAAAAAAACACATGACTTTCTTACTGTTGGAGCTGCGGCCCCATTACAGGAAGCTGCTGCAACGGGACTTGCATTCGGCGATGATTATTACAAGGACCTGCAGAAAAAGTATTCCGAAAAACGCAGGTTAATGCTTAATGGTCTGGATGCGCTTAAAATTCCACATACAGTTCCAGAGGGAGCATATTATATTCTTATTGATATTTCGGAATTCGGCTATAAAGATGATCTTGAATTTGCAACTGACCTTATCAAAAAAGTTGGTGTGGGTACAGTTCCTGGTTCTTCGTTCTTTAAGGAGGCGGAAAACCGCTATGTTCGAATTCATTTTGCCAAAAAAGATGAAACTCTCAATCTTGCTTTGGAAAAACTTTCGGACTTGCGAAAGAAATTCTAGACATGTATTATAAAAGGAGAGTGTTAGAAGGGAGGTCTAAATGACAATTCAACAACTACGATATGTAATCGGTATTGCTGAAGCTGGCTCGTTTAACAAAGCTGCAGAAAAATTGTATATTTCGCAGCCGTCGCTTACGAGTACAATTCACGACCTTGAAGATGAACTTGGAATCATCATATTTAACCGAAGCGGGCGTGGTGTTACATTAACCCAGGACGGTGAAGAATTCCTTTCA
>CAMHIV010000162.1 GCA_946185185.1 uncultured Treponema sp.
CATATAAAATTTTTACAGCAAAAATAAACAGAAAAAATACTTTTTTCATATATACATCATTATAAAATTTATTAAAAATAGAATCCATATCATGTTACAATTTTGTCATAAAAACCACCAGAACGGTAACAGCAGCCTTGTAAAAAATGACGGCATATATGAATATAAGTATGATAACAACGGGAACCGGATTTCAAAAGAAGGAAACGGCGAAGCGTGGAAATATGAGTGGGACCTGCACAACAGGTTAATAAAGGTAGAAATGGAAAGTAACGGGAACAAAATGGTAGAAGTAAGCTACAGGTACGACCATGAAAATAATAAGCTCCGGCGTGAAAGCGATGGAAATACTGTATCCCCTCTGTGCCAATAAAGTTGTCGCCTAGTGAGGTGGCAAAATGAAATATACAACAAGTTTTAGGAACTCGGTGTTGAAGAAGATTCTTCCACCGTCGAATCGGAGTGTAACTTCAGTTTCGAAGGAAACAGGAGTTGCTCTGTGCAGGTGTATTTTAACAACCACCCAAAAGGGAATGGGGCTAAGAATGCACAACAATTAAAAGCTCTGCTAAGCTAAACTTTACGCTTTAGTTTCTTCCTCTTCATCCTTAAATACAGGAACACCGCCCCAAACGTTATCCATATAATTCTGGTCGAGAATTTTGTCTATGCGAACCTGCTTATCTTCCAGACTGAAAAGTTTGGTGCTGGCATCGTCATTTCGGTCGGCAATCCAGATTTCGTCACGGCGGACAATATCATGGCTCATAATACGGCTTTCGTGAGTTGTAGTTACAAGCTGAATCCTTCTATCTATAGCGTTTGAGAAATACTTCTTTACAAATTGAACAGTCAGTTTTGGATGCAGGCTGCGGTTTATTTCGTCCATAATGTAGACTTTTTCTTTTTTGCTTATAAGGATTTCAAGAAGTTGGAAAAGACGGTGGGTTCCGTCGCTTTCACTTTCCATGCTGAATTCAATTTTCTTTCTGCCAAGATTATGTACAAACTTGATTGCGTAAAAATGGAATTTACCATCCTTTTCAAGAGTGATTATAAAAATATTTCTTCGACTTCTGATTACTGTAGAGTAATAATTTGTTTTCTTAACGGCAGTTTGTGGAAGTCCTAATTGATTTGGAAGTTGTGCAAACTGAACAAGAGGGCTAACCAAAGCCATTTCAATATTAAGCTTTTGCTGGGTTCGTAAATCAAGAGTTTCAAAAACTTTTTCTTTGCTTACAGGGTCAAGTTTTATTTTTTCAATTCCAGTATCAAAATCTTTTAAAAGCTGTGCAAATTCATCTTTACAGATTTCGTATTGTAAAAGGGAAGTTCCCTGCAATGGCTGATCAGGGAAGATTACTTCAAGCGTATCCTTAAACCAAAGGAAAGTTTTTTTCAGAACAATTGCTTGTGGATTTGTCAGAAAGAATCCTCCGGTGTTATGATTAATGCTGAAAAGAAAAGGAGTTCCGCTCATTCCAAAAGTGCGGCTTAAAACTTCTATATCATTATTCTTGCCCTTAATTGAATGATGAAAAACATAAGCACTTTCTGCAGTTTCTTTATAGAACAGTTTTGTGTGACGATTACCAACAACATGAACAAGTTCCTCTTTTGTAATTATTCCTGTAGTAAGTACAACTGCAATGTGATAGTTATACAGATTTTTATCTGCAATAAAGCTGATTTCAAATTCGCTTGGTAATGCAGCATTTTCATCTTCTAATTTACACCAAAGGTCTGGAGCTCTTTGAGGTAACTTTCCCTGCAAAACAAAATTACGCAGAACGGAAATAGAGCGAATAAAGTTCGTCTTTCCAGCACCATTTTTTCCATACAGTGCAGAAAACTTTAAAAGGCTTTTTCCAGTTTCGGTATCATCCAACAGATGGTCGAGTTTTTTTGTTACGCGTCCGCTTTCCATCTTAAAAGTGGTATTTTTGTTAAAAGACAAAAAATTTGTGACGCTGAAATTAACTAACATTCTTCTTCCTGAAATAGAGGATTTCTTCGTTTATAACGATATTATACATACATTATCGGCAGATTACAAGAAAAAACTTGTACAAATAGGTGAAATTTTCGAATAAACATTTGACTTTAAAAGTATCTCATGTTATATTTAAGGTATCAAAACGAGTGAAAATATCGAATGTTTTACCCAGTTTTGTGTTAGTAAGACTGAATTTTGCAGCCAAAAACGGTACAAATCGAATGTTCGTTGAACTAGATTGTACTGCCTGCTCCAAGGAATGCAAAACAGTTTGAGTTATTATAAGGAGGCCCAATTATGGCAGTTCCATTTGTTAGTAGAAAGCGGTTGAATCCGCGTAATTTGGAAGCAGAAGGCAAGTTTTATCCTGCCCCTGCTTATATCGCAGAAATTGGTGTGAACCAGCTTGCAGAAGAAATCTCAACAAGCACAACACTCACTCCAACAGAAGTCATTGGTGTAATCCGAAGTTTGCTTCTTACAGTACCAAAATACATGATGCTTGGTTATAAGGTACGCTTAGACAGCTTTGGAATCTTTAAGCTTGGACTTAAAAATGCAGCAACATGCAAAGGTCACGAAAAGGCAAGCGAAGTTACAGCAAGCGACATTGCAGGTGTAAAAGTAATGTATACACCAGACACAATGCTCAATGCAAAACTCGAAAAGCCTGAGTACGTAAAGCTTGATGCAAAGTATATTAGTGATGATGAGCTTGAACCAACTGGTACAGGCGACTAAATGAATTGGTAAACTTAACCGAATAACGGCGGTAAAGTTTATGATAAGATGCCCGGCAAAGACCGGAAAGGACATTCCGTTATGAAAATTATCTTTTGGGAGACTGGCACTTTTTTTGGCGTGCCAGCCTCCTTTTTTTATCCCATCTATAGTGCAATTTTATCCCGAATTCAATGAGTTTTATGCGGATTTATCGTGTGTTTTTGAGGATTTCATCTTGATAAAACCTGGCAGCTTATCAGGACGGAAGGTTTGTGGAATCTTGATGAATGAAGTGAGAGTATCTTGATAAAAGGAAATGGGCGTCTTGATGAAAAGGGGAAAAAGGTTCTGGAAAAACAAATCTAATTAGTGAACAATCTCAAAATATGCCAGGAACCTTTTCTATTTCTTTTTTTTCTGATTCGATTAGATATGATTATGAGCTTTCACTGAACAAACAGGAAGTTATTTTTGAGAAATTATTTCATTCTTCAAAAATTGTTGAACGAATCCCGTTTTCAGAGTTTCTTAGGTATCCTCACGCTAAATTTAAGCAGATACAGGAAATTTGCAAATAATAAAGCCCCATCTGAAACATCAGATGAGGCGGTGCATTCTTACATTTTTAACTTCCAAAAATACGGCGCAATTTTTCATAAGGTCATTCTATGACACCGTTGTATGATAAACTTCTACAAATAACGGGAATAGAAATGTTTTGCGAAATCGTGATATTTTAAACACTTAAAACACAAAGTTCTGATATAATTATCTATATTATGCAAGTTGATTATACAAAACTTTGGTCTCGTTATAAAGAAATGGGTCATAAAAATAAAACAGACCTTATTGAGATGGCGGGAATTTCCACAAATATTCTCGCTAAACTAACTAAGGGAGAATTTATTTCCATGGATAGTATCCAACGCATTTGCAAGGCCCTAAATTGTGATGTGGGTGATATTTGTGTAATTAACAAAGTAGGAGGAAATAGCTAAAAAATGTTGCCTGAAAAAAGTATTGATATAAAAGAAAACGAACTTCTCAAAATTGATCCAGAACTTCTAGCAATTCTTTTAAAAGATAAAACAACTGGTAAAAATATTCTTTGGGCAACTGATAATTATTTAAAATACGGATTTTCTTACGCTTCAGAAAAAGAAATTACAATTGAATTAATCACTTCCAGACATGGCAGCATAATAAAACCTCGATCGGTATAATTATGAGCATAAGCATTCAGGTTTGCAGTATGTGACACCAATGGAAAACGAAAAGGAAAACATATTGGAATTTTCGAGAACAGAAATTCTGTTTTAGAAAAAGCAAAACTAAATCATCCTGAACGATAGGGTTCAAGAAATACAAAACGGTATGAAGTAAGAAAAGTGGAAGTTTTGAATCCAGATGAGCGAAAAATTGCTAATAAATTTTATATTAATGCGACAACTCTATTGACATATTCCGGGCTGCTGCACATAACGCACATTCTGTTTAGGTGTGCAGCCATGGAGGGCGGAACACCGGGCCTGCGTTTTTTCTTTTTGGAAAATAAATCTCTTGTATGAACGAAAAAAAGCTCCCGATGTGCTTTCTTTGACGGAAGATTATTCCTTCGGTGAAAGCTTTTTGTTCGGGAGCCTGCGGCGGCGACTCCGCAGTTTTCTTCTAAAACTTCGGAGTTTAAGAAAATAATAAAACATTAAATTATGTACTAGTTATTAAATATTTCTCTTCTTTCCTAATTAATTTCTCTTTTTTTTGTTTATCTTTTATAAAATATTCTAAAGTATAAAACTTTTTTCTTTGTTGAATTTCTTGACTCGATAAATGGCAACATGAAATCAAAAAAGATCTTTGATACAAATTAGTAGACGTATCAAAAAATGATTTTCCACTTGTTACTAAAACATTTATTTCATCATTTGTCTCAAACAAAACACCACTTTCATCTATTAATTTTAAGGACTGAATAATTAAATTCTCAAAAGTCCAACTCCATCTTATTCTTTTCTGAGACATGAAAAATTATTCCATAATCTTCACCAACATATTTTATATCAGCTGTAATATACAAATCTTTATCAATTTGAAAATTATATAATTTGTCTTTAACAAAATCTGGGTTGTCATAAGTAACTATACTACCTGTTTTGCATGACATAAAAATTAAACATAACCAAAATAAATACAAAATACTTCTTTTCATTTTTCCACCATCTTATTTAACGATTGTAGCTGAATCTCGTACATTTCTTTTACCAGTAATGTAATATGGAACTACATCTAAACACCCATGACCAATTATTGACTTTCCAATAAAATTAAAAATCCCTTTTATATCAGTAATTCCTTTAGGATCTGTATATAGTTCATAAGAACCGTCTTTCGAAAAATCCTTTGTAAAAACTGCCTCGCGACCATCTTTACAGACAAACTTTAATTCAGCATCACCTATTTCATTTTGGTGAAGAAGAGACATATCATAAGTTAACAAAGTCCAATTTTCACATTTTTTGCATTCTTCACAGCTTGTCCTATTTTTATCTCTAAAAATTTTGTATTTGTTATCCCATATATCTTTAAAATTATCTGTTCTTATATTTCCTTGTATTAATTCTTTCCTTCTAGGCACATTTGGGCACACAAATAGGTCTCCATTGTATAAAATGCTTGCTACATTTATTCCTGTTCTACATTCAAAGTAATACTTTCTTACTTCTTTTTCGTATTCTAACCCTAAAAATCCTGGGCATCCATATGTAAGTTCTGGCTTTTTCTTTCTCTTTTTTGATTTTATAAAATCTAATATTTGCTTTATTTCTGGACCATTAAGAAGAAGTTTGTCATTTTCATTTGCTCTCCCTATTGGATCCATCGATACTAATCTCCAGG
>CAMHIV010000163.1 GCA_946185185.1 uncultured Treponema sp.
CCTTGTAGACATCCAAAAGGGTAATTTCTTCGGCTTTCTTTGAAAGGGTAGAGCCACCGACTCCGGCTTTTGTTTCTACCATTCCAGCTGCCTGGAGTTTCCCCAAAATCTTTCTAATAATTACCGGGTTCATTCCGGTGCTTCCCGCAATGAAGTCGGAAGTGACCTTGTTATCCTTTTCAAAATAAGCAATGCAGAGAATAGTGTGAATGGCAACTGTAAGGTTTGTGTTTAGTTTCATAATCCTGTCCTTGTTTCAGTATATCAGATTTGTTGTAAAAAATAAATAACAAGGAATGAAGGTTCGGGCGTTACCGCTTGCCTACGGCAAGCGGTCGGGCTTTTCGCCATTCCGCGCTAACCGCGCTCCATTCTTCCGCTCCCTAACGGTAGCTCCAGAACGAGCCTGCGGCTCGTGGCTACAATCCCTAACGCAGGAAAACAATTTTAGATGAACACCTTATTATTCCCATTCTTCAGTTAATTTCCATTCACCCAAAGACTCAGGTTCATAGATTCCACCGAAATACTTATGAGAACTTACTCTGTTCAATTCCTCAATACGTTTTTGAAGCCCTTTTAATTTATCTTGAGTTTCAACATTCCCTTTTACACCTGTTATTCCTCTTTTTGTGTCAAAAATTCCAATATGCCCATCTTTATACAAAAACAACCGGTTAAAAGTGAATTACTAAGTATACTATATGAATGGTATTTTCAATTTTACTTTCGATAAGAATTTTCTGACATGCAATTTAAATCGTTTGTTCAAAAAAAGAATATTGACCATGTAACTGTTTATTTGCTATATTTTTTTTATTAAGGTTTATTAATGTTTATGAAGAATTTACAGAATCTTATGACAATAGCACAAGCCGCAGAATATATTGGTGTAACACCTCTTACTTTACGAAACTGGGATAAGGCAGGGAAACTTCAAGCCGTCCGAAATCCCCTAAATGGCTACAGAATGTACGATAAGGAAGAACTCGACAAGTTCCTTTCATTGTTACAGAAAGGGGGCAAAAATGGCTGATGCCCTTGAACTTGAATTAGAAACTCCTCTTCCAATCGACATAATCATAAAGGGTGATTGCATTGAGGAAATGAAAAAACTCCCTTCAAACTCATTTGATGTCGCAATTATTGACCCGCCCTATAACCTCAGTTCTGGCGGAAACTGGTCTTGGGATAACTCAGAGAAACTCGCCGGCTTCGGTGGAAACTGGTCTAAGGTAATGGAAAATTGGGATAATATGCCGCTTATCGAATATTTCAATTTCTGTTCGGCTTGGATTGGCGAGGTAAAAAGACTTGTGAAGCCGACAGGCTCTTTTTGGATTCACGGAACATATCACAATATCGGAATCATAAACTTTATCTTGCAGTTGCAGAACATTGAGATTATCAATGAGGTTGTATGGTATAAGCGGAACAGTTTTCCGAATCTCTCTGGTCGCAGGCTTACCGCAAGTCACGAAACAATTCTGTGGGGACATACAGGAACAGCAAAAAAGAGAGAATATTATTTTGACTATGAAAAATCAAAATCACTTTCTTTCCCGGAAGATAATTTGAAACAGGCAGGAAAACAAATGCGTACCGTTTGGGATGTGCCCAACAACAAGTCAAAAGAGGAACTTGCCTATGGAAAGCATCCGACTCAAAAACCAGTCCGATTGATTAAGCGTATGCTCGATATTTCTGCAAAAGCGGGCGATACGATTCTGGTTCCATTTGTCGGAAGCGGTACAGACTGCGTTGCCGCAAAAATGAACGGCTTGCATTATGTGGGATTTGAACTTGAAGATGAATATATAAAAATCGCAAGCGAAAGACTGAAGCATTGCAACAATGATTTGACGCTTTTTGATAGCGTAAGCGAGGAAAAGTAGAATGTGTATGCCAGCAAATGACAAGACGATTCCATCTCTCATAAAATGGACTGGAAGCAAGCGAAAGCAAGCCCCCCTTATTGCTCGTGAGGCAAAATCTTATAACCGCTATTTCGAGCCTTTTTTGGGTGGCGGTGCTTTGCTTTTCCTTTTTGCACATGAGGGAGCTGTCGCTTCCGACATTTACGAGCCTTTGATAAGCCTTTGGAAACTGATTCAATCAAAACCCGAAGAAGTTATTTCAGACTACACAGAAAAATGGAATGCGCTCAATGTCGAGTACAAAGAATTGCAGTTGAATCATATAAAAAATGCTGATGGCTTACCGAAAGTGTTTTACGATTGCCGTTCTCGTTTCAATAAAACTCATAATCCTCTTGATTTGAATTTTATAATGCGAACTTGCGTAAATGGTATCGTGCGTTTCAACGGAGAAGGAGAATTCAACAATTCTTTCCATCTTTCGAGGCAGGGTATGAAACCTGAAATGTTTGCAAAGAATGTGCGGATTTGGCACGAAAGAATCAAAGGTGTTGATTTTGAATGCCAAAGTTACGAGGAAACTTTGGCGCAGGCAAAAGAGGGGGATTTTGTATATTTCGACCCGCCTTATGCCGACAGTCACAATCGTTATATAAAAGATTTGGACTTGCAGAATTTCTTTACTGAACTCGACAAATTGAATTCAAAAAACATCTCTTGGGCTTTGTCTTTTGACGGCTCACGAGCTGGAACAAATTATTTTTCTGACATGCCGAAAGAACTTTACAAGCGAAAACTTTCACTCTCAAACGGTAATTCTGCCGTAAGCAAGATTTTGAATTCAAAACAAGAAGAAGTAACAGAATCTCTTTACTTAAACTACAACTAACGAAAGATTTCCAAGCGGACAATCTGCTTTGCAGATTGCTTCCGCTATTTTCTTTCCAAGTTCAGAATATGAAGAAATTTTGATTATACATTTTCCATTATCGTCAAAGTAGTATGAGAAAATGATGTCGCAACCAACTTTGTTTTCAACAAGTTCAAAATCTCCTTCTCTCATGCAGATATAGGCCGCAGCAGAAGCGAAGAGAAAATTATCTTTAGAAAGTTTATGTTCTGAATATTTCCAATCATCTACATTTGTTTTCTTTTCTGCATTTACAGGAGTTTTTAACAAGTCGTAAAGATAACGATTTAGGCGTTCCCCGATTTCAGTTTCAAGTTCCCTTGCACCTTCTTTTGATTCAACAGAAAGCAAAATGGGTTTATCTGAGAGTCCAAAAATTTGAAAAACATGGTCTGGGCGTTTTGCTTCCGTTTGGCTAACACGAGGTAAAGACAACCATCTGTACTCCGTTTTGTTTTTCTTATCTAGAACAGAAATTCCGCTCCAATCTCCACCTGGAGGATTACACATACCTTCAAAAATATCAATACCTTTAATCTGTGTCAGCAAAGTGTGCAATATCGTATCTACATCATTTTCGCCAATCTTAATAGGAACTGTATTGACAGAGATATTTTTGTCCACAGGCTTAAAATCTTTGTTCTGAAATTCGTTTTTTAGAATATTCAGTTTTTTCTTGCTTGTTGCAGAATCAACGAGAACTGCATCACTTGCGGAAAATATAGCTTCCCACAAGCCATTTGTAGAACCGAGTTTTACAGGATTTTCTTCAAAGAGTTTCCAAGTTGCTGTTGGTGCAGGACCATAAACAAAAGTGAGAATATCGGCATTTTTACCAGTTAGCATACGAACAAAAGGAACCAATCCTCTGTCTGGTCGTGCATCATCTCCGCGAGGTTTAAAACCCATAATCCAAGCAATTATGAGATTATCTTTCTTTGAAATCCATTTCTTGAAATTTTCGCTCAAATACGGATAAAGAGTGATAACTTCTTTTACAAAGTCAGCTTTGGTTGAATTTGGAATTATGCACATTGGGAGTTTTGATGATGTAATACCAATTGCATACTTGCTTGCTATATTCATAAACTTTTGAGCCGATTCTGTAAGACCGTCAATATATGCGGTCTTTTTCCAGTTTATGGGATTGTTTTTGCACAAAAATGTAATAAGCGATTCGTTATTACAGATTACATCATAAGCCTTTTTCCATTGTTCTTCTGAAAGTGTTATAGTTCCTTTTGAAGTTGCAGCTTTTATCTGAATAAAACTAATGATTTTATTTTCAAGCTCTTTTTCGGCTTCGGTGTATTCCTTACCAAGCAATATACATTCTACAATTTCAATGAGTTGTTTCTCAGAAAATACATTTTGATACAGTCTTTCTGATTCTTCATCACAGCCTGGACTTTTTTCATAAATTGGCAATACCATTGAATATTCTTTTGAATAAGTTATGTAACTGAATGGAATTGCAGGATTCGGTGTTCTTGCGGCTTTTCTGTTTCTATTTGAATCAAGCTCATAACCGCCAAGTTCAGCAATATACAAATATGGAACTTTTGATTTTCCTGTAGAATAACCTCGACCACTTCGTTGCCATGCCTGATTACCAGCTGGCAATGCTCCGCAATATTCGATTGCCAATAATGGTTTTTCAATATCATTTATAATTTCTGTAATTACAACATCGGGAGCTTCACGCAAACTGTCTTTTTCTGTGTGCAAAAGACTTAAAATATCTTTATTCCAGCGACCATAGCCTGGAAAGAAAGTAAAAATATACTCGTCTGTTTCAGTTGAAGCATTATAGCAAGGACAGAATACGGTAGATTCTATTGCGATTGAAGAAGTTTCAATACTCAGGGCTTTTTTGCACAGTTTGAATGCTCGCTCACATTCTACAATATTGTCACCGTGAATATTTAAGTTTCTTATCATATTTTTATACCTCGGTCTTATCATCGGAAATTTTTATATTTTTCTAAAATATGTGCAACAAAAACAATAAAAATATTCCGCTCAAAAGGTCTTTTAGCACACCTTTTAAAACGCAAGCATTACAAGGCTGCAAAATATCTGGACTTTATCCCTGAAATCATAAATGCTCCAGATTATGCGGGATTTTATGATGGACAAATTGAACTTGTAAAAGTATTTAAAGACAACATCTTTTTGAGCATAAAACTTGATGAAACAAAAGACTTATATTATGTAGCCACGCTTTTTGATGTAAGTGAATCTAAAATAGAAGCATATTGCAAATCTGGAAGATTAAAGAAACTTGACAAAAGCTCTCTTTCTCTGCAATAATATAGTGAAATTTGACGAGCAGGAAAGGCACCCTGCGCTCCCGAAAGGGAACCTGATATGATGGATACGCCGTGAGCGAGAGCGAACTGTTCAATAATTTCTATGCAGTACGCGGAGCAAAGCGACGCATACGCCGCGCATCCAATTTTTTTTAAGCCACCTGCTTTGAGGTGGCTTTTTTGTCTTTCGTGAACGCGTAAGTTTCTTACTTTCTGCCTTTTATAAAAATCACTGCAAAAATGAATGAAATCACATCGCTGATTAAAGAAGCCCAAAGCATAGTGACGATGTTATGACTTACAAGAGCCAGAATAATTGAAGAAGGTACAAAGACAATTACGTCGCGGAGCAGGGCTAGCAGAGTTGACTTTCCGCTTTTACCCAGGGACTGGAGCATGATGGCTGCAGATTTTATAAAGCAGG
>CAMHIV010000164.1 GCA_946185185.1 uncultured Treponema sp.
ACTGCTTCTTGTAGAATTGCTTTTTTTGTGAGAGTGCCGATTTGTTCATTAAAGGCTTTGAGTTCTGATTCTTTTTTACCGTATTCTTCTATGAGCGGCATGAACTTTTTGATTGCAGCGACTATGCGTTTTTGCTCGGCTAGCGGCGGAAGAGGTATAACAAAATCAGCAAGAACTGCTGGCTTTAGTTCAGTCTGATTTGTTGAGCCGGTTCCACATTTTTCCAGTACTGGTTGGTTTAATTTCAGAACATAATAAAGATAATGCTGATTGATGTTGCCAATGGAGCGAATAACAGTAACATGGCTATCTGGATAAACGCCTTTTATTCCTGCAGGAACTTGTGTTTCGTACAATCCAACTCTTCCCATAGTTCCGCCACCAGTTGAATTGATGACTATATCACCCTGTACAAGATTGTCAGTTTCGGAATATCTAGTAATGCTATTTTCATCAAGATATAATGCAAGACCTAAATCAATACCACCAGTTTTTATATTACATTTTTGAGCAAATGCTAAGAAATTACTTTTATCAGTATATTTAGGTGATTTTCCTCGCTTAATCTCGTTACAAATCTCCCCCAACCGGCACCAGCACCAGTTCTCTGGAATCTCAAAGGGAATCTCATCTTCTGTAATTTCGGGCAATTCTTTTTTCGTCACACGGATTTGTGATTTACTACGTAAATCACTGCTTTTAGATTTTTTATTCTTTCCATCGCAAATTCCGTAGGAATTTGCAAATCCGTGTGACAGTCTTTCTTTGCGTATCTCTTCCAGTAAATCTCTAGCATTACCTTCGCTTGCAATCTGAGAAACTAATTTACCCTGCACGGCTTCCTGTACAAGGGCGTTTATCAAATCTTTAGCAGTCATTTTGATTCCTCTGCTTTATCAGAAATGCTTAGAATTTTTGAGGATGAAAAATCAAGGGCTTGAATTGTTCTAAGCTGTTTAAGAGCCGTTTCTCGTAACATTTCCAAACGTTGAGGCTGCCCGATATTTTGTTCTATAAGAATAGCGTTATAACTTTCAAGATTGGCAAGGACTAGAAGATGATGTAAGTCTGTGTAATCGCGGATGTTTCCTTTTTTGCCGGGATTGTTCTTTCGCCAGTCTTTTGCCGTCATTCCAAATAACGCCACGTTCAGCAAATCAGCCTCATCTGCATAGACAAAAGATTTTTGGGCAGGTGTAAGCTCTGGAATTATTAGGTTTTCTTTAATGGCATCGGTGTGTATTTTGTAATTGAGCTTAGAAAGTTCCCGGTTAAGATTCCAGTTTAATGAAAGACGAGAATTTTCATCAGACTTTAATCTTCGATAATCTTTCATTATATATAGCTGAAATTCAGGAGAAAGCCAGGTTGCAAATGACATTGCTATATCTGTATGTGCAAAAGTACCCCCTCCATAACGGCCAGCTTTTGAGACAATACCTATTGCATTTGTCTGTTCAATCCATTTAGTTGGAGTCATTACAAAACGATTTGCCCCAGCCTCATTTTTAACCGTGTCGAATTGCACACGGTTAAAACCTGGATTATGAAGTGTTTCCCATACTCCAAGAAATTCTATTGTATTACGATTTCGCATCCAGTTTTGAATTACAAAACGCGGGTCATCTTCATTACGGTATTTTGCAATATCAGTGAGCGATATAAACTCATTTTCAAAATCTGTTGTGTAAATGCCAATTTCTATTCCCTGAGCGTGAATTGTTTCTTTTACTGTTTTATCCATAGTTTTTTCCTACAACTCCCCTTTCTGCGCTTTCTGATGAAGCTCTGTAATCTGCGCAAGAAGATTGTCTATATCGGCATTAAGCTTTGTACGCTTTTCTTCGTAGTTCTGGATTGTTTCTGCAACGCTCAAGATTTCTTCTTCTTCGTGAGGGTAGCCGCAGACGTCAAAGTTGTAGTTTGACTCGATGAGTTCCTGCGCTGTGTAGCATTTTGCTTTCGGATTTCCTTCTTGGTCCGTAATTTCCTTGCGGTCATTCCACCAGGAGCAGCACTCGTCAAAATGCTTTAATTCCATCGGCTTAGTCTTGCTGAAGTGCTTGCGGTCGCCCGGGATGTCCACGCGGTAGAACCAGGTCTTTCCGGCAGGCTCTTCATTGTTAAAGAAAAGAATGTTTGTCGTAATGCTTGTGTACGGGCTGAATACGCTGCCAGGCAGGCGGACAATTGTATGCAGGTTAAAATCAGTAAGAAGCTTTTTCTTTAGATTGTTCTTTGCATTGTCGTTTCCGAACAGGAATCCGTCCGGGACAATGACAGCAGCCCGGCCATCTTTTTTAAGGCGGTACATGATGACTGCCATAAACAAATCAGCGGTTTCACTTGAGCGCAAATCTGCGGGGAAGTTCTGCTTGATGTCGTCCTTTTCGCTTCCGCCGTATGGTGGATTCATAAGAATTACATCAAAGGCATCTTTCTGGGTGTAGTCCAAAAGCTTATAAATGAGGGAGTTTCCGTGATACACCTTCGGGCTGTCCAATCCGTGCAAAAGCATGTTTGTAACACAGAGCATATACGGGAACTGCTTTTTTTCCACGGCATAAATTGAGTTATAGATTTTTTCTGATTCTTCGTTTGAAATGCTGCCTTTAGAGTCTTTTACTTCTTCAAGTTCTTTTATCCAACTTGAAAGGAAGCCACCGGTTCCGCAGGCAAAGTCTGCCATTGTTTCGCCTATCTGTGGCTTAATCATTTTTGCCATAAATTGAGTTACAGCACGTGGTGTATAGAATTCACCGGCACTACCTGCGCTCTGGAGTTCTTTAAGAATTGTTTCGTATATTTCACCAAAGGCATGGGTTTCTTCGTAGCTTCCAAAATCAAGCTCGTCAATGATGTTTGCAATCTGGCGCAGAAGTACACCGTCTTTCATGTAGTTGTTTGCATCTTCAAAAGTTGTACGGACTATACTCTGTCTAATCGGTGTATCAGGAGAGATTTCAAGATTTTTGAGAGTTGGAAAAAGCTTATTGTTTACAAAGTTCAAGAGCTTGTCGCCAGTAAGACCATCACCCTGATTTTCTGTATGTGCCCAGTTACGCCAGCGAAGTTCTTCCGGGATTATCGATTCATATTTTTCATCTTCAAATTCCCAGTCTTCTTCTTTTGCGTCATATACCTTTAAGAAGAGCATCCATGCTATCTGTTCAATTCTCTGTGCATCACCGTTAATACCGGCATCGTTGCGCATTACATCGCGGATACGTTTTACAAAACTACTTAAGTTGCTCATTTCTATTTCCTTTCTATATACTATCACACGGATTTGTGTTTTACTACGTAAAACACTGATTTTACGGTTTTTCTTTTGTCAGCCCAAAAATCGATATTCGTTCCCATTGGAGAGAGGCTTTTCCGAAATTTATCAGCAAGCCAATTTCTTTATTTATTGCTTTCAGATAATTAATGACCTGTGCCTTGTGTTCATTTTCCAATCTTGATACAGCTTTTAATTCTACAATTATATTATCGTAGCAAAAAAAATCTGCAAAATATTCTTTTTTTAGTTTTCTGCCTTTATAAACTATATTGAGTTTCTTTTCGCGTTCATATGGGATTTTCTGTAATTGAAATTCTAGCTCCAACGCTTCCTGGTAGACAGGTTCGAGAAATCCGCTTTTAAGTTCATTATGAACTTCAAGACAAGCATTTATTATTGTCTGTGTTTGCTCCTCAAATTTCAACACATTACTTCTCCTACTTCAGAGCAAATTCCGTAGGAATTTGCAAATCCGTGTGACAGTCATTATGCCACCCTATAAAGTTCAGACTCAATTTCACGAAGAGCCTGTCTGTATTTATCACTACCACCAAACAAAGCAGCTATACGAGCTGGTTTTCCATATTTAGTAAATGGATTCTGTTTCAGAATCTCTGTTGATTCAATATCATAAATGCCAAGTTCGGCATATTTATCCAAAAGTGCATTTATAACTTCACGGGCAGCCTCACCGTATTTTCCAAAGACATCTCTCTTCTTCACATTCTCTGCACGCTCTCGTCTTGTCAGTGGTTTTTGGTTAAATGCTATATGGCAAATGAAATCAAAGTCATCTACATCGGTCATATTCTGGTCTTTCTTAATCAGTTCAAGGTCAATGCCTTTTTCTTTTAGCATATTGCGGATGATTTCTTTTTTCTGTTCACCGTTCCAGGTTTGAATAAAGTTTTCCAAAGTCTGGTATGTTCCGAGAATGCTTTCTTTTGTGTAATCTTCAATCGATTCTTGCTTCAAAAGTTTTCCGTCTGTATCATAAATCGAAACCAAACGTTGAAGGACATTTACTCTAACTCCACCTTTTCCAATAATTGGTTTTGGATTAGGTACAGGAGGATCAACTATAACAGGGCCATCACCACCGTCATCTGTATCATCAGATGGGTCTTTTGGTTCAGGAGGGGTTTTAGGTTCTGGATTTGGATCATAATCTTCTTCTTGTTCAATTTCACCATCCCAGTCTGGGTCGGCAAACAAGCGGCTCACTCTGCGGAAGTCCATAATTGTAAAATGAGTTTTTCCATCATCGTAGCGTAGTCGTGTACCACGACCTATAATCTGCTTAAACTCAGTCATTGAATTAATCAGTTCATCAATGACAATCAGCTTTACCATTTTACAGTCACTACCAGTTGAAAGAAGCTTTGAAGTTGTTGCAATTACAGGGTAAGGCTGTGAAACAGAAATAAAATAATCGAGTTTATCTTTTCCGTATTTATCACTTCCGGTGATGCGAACAACATACTGCTCTTTTACATTTCCCTGGTTATCTTTTAGGACCATATCGGTATTCAAATTGTTCAGTGCAACTCGCATTCTGTCTGCAGCATCTTCTGTAGGACAGAATACAATCGTCTTAGACATGCGGTCTGTTTCTTTCAGGTACTTTGTAATTTCAGCCGCAACCTCATCTATACGGTCTTGAATAATGATGTTGTAATCATAATCAGAAAGATTATATTCTCGGTCTTCAATTTCATTTCCATGAATATCTTTCTGCCCTTTTTTAGGTCGCCAGCCATCATCTATATTTGTATGAACATTAATTACTTTGAAAGGGGCAAGGAATCCATCTTCAATTCCCTGCTTAAGGCTGTATGAATAAACAGGCTCTCCGAAGTAATCAATGTTAGAAACATATTTTGTTTCCTTTGGAGTCGCAGTCATACCAATCTGTGTTGCACCATTAAAGTATTCAAGAATCTTTCTCCAGCGGGAATCAGCCTTTGCGGAACCGCGGTGGCACTCGTCCACGATAATCAAATCAAAGAAATCGGGCGTGAAGAATTCCTTGTACTTTGAAAGTTCGCTTTCAATCTCTTCTTCGGTTTCTTCTTCATCCTCACTTTTGTGCTTTGTAGAATCCAGCTGCTGATAAAGGGCAAAATAAACCTGATAGGCAGAGATTTTAGATTTATCTTCTTTTTGAAAATTGATTTTATGTATTACTTTTTCCAGAGGCTTAAAATCCTGCTGAATAGACTGGTCTACAAGATT
>CAMHIV010000165.1 GCA_946185185.1 uncultured Treponema sp.
TACAGAAATATTCCATTTCCATCTGTTCAAATTCACAGGTACGGAAAATAAAGTTCTTAAAGATGATTTCGTTGCGGAAAGATTTACCAACCTGAGCTACACCGAAAGGAACCTTCATGCGGTTAGACTGAACGATGTTCTTGAAATCTGTAAAGATACCCTGACAAGTTTCTGGTCGAAGGTAGATAAGGTGGCTTTCGTCAGCGATTGGCCCCTGGTATGTTTTGAACATAAGGTTGAATTCGCGGACAGCTGTATATTTTCTTTCTTTGCTTCCACAAGTTGGACAGTTGATGTTTGCGTCGATATAAGCCTTCATTTCTTCGTGGCTCATTGTATCAACTGGTTTGTTTGGAGCTTTGTCTGGATTTGAAGCAACAAAGTCTTCGATTAATTTATCTGCACGGTGGCGAGCCTGACATTCGAGACAGTCAATCATAGGATCTGAAAAGTGATCTACGTGACCAGAAGCCTTCCATGTTGTGTGATGCTGGAAAATTGCAGAATCAAGACCAACTACATCATCGTGAAGCTGAGTCATGTAGTGCCACCATTCGTTCTGAATGTTACGTTTGAAATCTACACCAAGCGGACCGTAATCCCAGGCACCTGCCTGTCCACCGTAAATTTCTGAAGCCTGATAAACAAAACCGCGTCTCTTACAAAGACTGATGATTTTGTCCAATGTACACGCATGTGTATCGTTTGTGTTTGCCATTATTAATTTCCTCATGCCGCCGGATTGCGACACTAATTATGATAAATGGAAAAATTTCCCATATGTGACAGATACATTAGCACAAATACGAGGTTTTCTCAATGGCATTTGAAGTTTTGAAAGATTTCGAGTTATCGGAATATTATTTAATTTCTTCCAAATCGCCCAAATCTTCAAATTTGATATCATCGATAGAAAGAAGCTCTGATTTTTTAGCTTCCGGAATCTTTATTTCATTTGAATAATCAGTCTTATCCCCAATAGAACCAGCCTGTTTTGCATCCATATTTGACTGAAGGACCCGGAATACATATTTTCGAATTTCTTCGTTTATTGCAGGAGGAGTTTTTTCCGAAAGAATAAATACAATCGTAACATCATCCTGATTTGGTTTTATGGCAAAAACAGTAGCCTTAACAACAATGTCATTCCTAGAAAGATGAAGCGTTACAGAATAATCTACATTTTGAACAAACAGCGATGCCATATTTGTTTTAACGCGCACTGCAAATCCACAGGAACTAACATCATCCATTGTAAAATTAACAAGACGCTGATTCACTATCGCATTTGCACTTACTTCACCGTTATTATGACAATCAAGGCGGACATACTTTCTTCGTCCTTTAGATCCGTTTATATCCAAAATTTTTTGGATAGTACAAAATACTGTGTTGATATTTTCATTTAGATTTACAAAACCACCAGGAATCTTTGTCTTTAATAAAAACTGCTCTCTTTCAACGGTTTTAGCCTTTGCAGAAAGAACGCCCAGAAAAATCGTAGATAAAGATTGATCAAATTCAAAGGATTTTACAAAATTAAACCAGCTTGAAATCGGAATCTGATCATCGATATTTATAAAACAAATGGCATGCGGAAATTCCCGAAGAACCGGCTTTGCTTTTTCAACGTCGTCAAGAATATAAACTTCATATTCCTGAACACGAAGCCTTTCAACAACGACATTCCGCACATTCAAAGAAGGATCGAGGAAAAATACTTTACGTCCAAAAACAGGATTCTCTTTAGATTCCATAGATATCCACCAAACACAATTTTAACATTGAAAGTGGAAATTCGCAAACAAAAGAAAAATTACAGCGTATTGATTTTGTCTGCTTCACTTCGGGAATACCGTACAACCACATACGCCGTATTCGTTTTTTCATCGTAAAAACTGTTCTTCACTTCATACGCAATCTGAATATCTGAGAAAGTTTCTACAGCACGGAAAAATTTTGACTCATTTTTGGTTTCGCCGTTATTTTCCTGCGACATATTTTTTTCTGCTTCTGTTTTTGTAACAATATTTTGAACAAGACTGGACTTTATCTGAGAAACGGCCGTAAGCTCTGCAATTTTTAAAGCAGTTGCTTTGTCAGCATGAGTTTTTCTTGCAGAACCGTAAAGGAACTCCGAATCATTATGAATAAAATCCGAGTACCATTCCGGGGGATTTTCCTTCTTTTCTATCTGTCGGTTTACACGTGCTTTTGTAAGCTTATTCTGTATTTTTGATTCTTCAGCTTTTTCTTTTGAAATTTGAACCAGATTCTCTGTGCCACGGACACCGGAAAAATCAACGATATTTTCTTCCCCGCTCTGGCCGGTCCCATAATTTTTTGTAATGGTCTGAACAAGAATTTTTCCATCTTTGCTCACTTTTCCGTGAGTTTTATTCAAGCTTGAAACAAGCATATTAGTCATATTTTTAACACCGGAACGAACGGTCATATCAAAACCGCACTGAATCGTTCCGTCAGAAGAAACAATCACCGGCCAGGTTTCAAAATCATCTTTCTGTTTTTCATCATATTCCCAAAGGTAAAGTCCATTTTCGATTTTGACTTTCTGTTTTCGCCCCGTTCCGTTGTCAACAAGTATAAAGTCTCCGTCAAAATCTGTTGAAGCCCGTTCATATTCCCGGCTCGGCAAAAGCTTTGCGCTTATAGTGATTTTTGAAATCTGAGAATTTTCTTCATAATATCCCTGGAAAAACAAATCGCCGTTCTTTTTGTATTTTCCGCTTATCGTAGGATTCTGAGGACTAGAAACTTCGCCGTTTGAAGAAATTGAAATCAAAATCCGAGTTTCCGGCTCAACAAATGTTCCGCCCTGCATAAGGACTGCGTTTCCATAGGATTTTTTCAGGATATTCTGATAAGCGTCCATCCCGTAAGATTTATACATCGCCGTAACTTCAACACAATCCACATACCGTTCAAAATCGTAAGAATATACACCCTCCGGCGGAAAAATACTTTCCGGCAGTGATGCACAGGAAAAGAGTGTAAATGCAAGCGCAAAACAGCTTGCTGTGAGTAATAACGTTTTTTTAATTAGGTTCAATTTATCTCTCCTTATTATATTCAAATTCAATAACATCATATTAAAAATACTCAATTGTATCAAACTCCGAATTCCTATATGCTTTTATAAATCATTTTAGGAGAGAGTTAAAAATGTTATTTCGTTCAACAAAAAACACTTTTATCTGCCTTATGGGAGTTGCAACTCTAGCATTGTGTGCATCATGCGAAAAATTCAAAGAACAGAATAAAGCAACCGAAAACGTATCAATTTTTAAAATGGCCCTTGAAGGAGTTCCGGATTCATACAAGGATTTTTTGGAAAGAGGCGGAGATTATTTCGTTGAAGGACCGCAAGAAGTAGCTGAATGGTATCAAAAAGAAACGGGCTTGAAAAGAAAATATCGCTGCGGTTTAAAACAAACGAACGGTACAGCCTGGGTTTATTTTATAGATTACTATGAAAACGACGAAACAACGATAATTGACGGAATTAATATCTACCAACCCAATGATGACCTGCCTTTGTCAAAATACATTGGCAAAAAGAGGTCTGTTATACTGGAAGCATTTGCGCCCTATAGAAATACAAAAATCACTAATGATAAAATTGGACTATCTTTTTATCGGAAAGATATTTGTATAAACTGTGTTCCAAAAAGAAATAACACAATAGCCTTTATGTACATTGACATCTATGCATACAGAAACGAATCTTTAACAGATAATCTTGAAGGCTACTACGAACTATCAAAAAAACACTACTGGGGAAACGATAAACCAGAATTTATTGGTCGAGCCATGAACTTTGCATATCAAAAATATTCAGGTGTAAAAACACCCGTTATAGCATATCCAACTTACGGATACATACGAAAAGATGTCATGGATTCTCTGGATTTTAAGAATATAAGCAGAAAAACAATTTCAAAAGCAAAAATCTTTTTTCACGGAATAGACGAAACAGAAAACAGAACTTTATTTGTAACTTTCGATGATTTTGATTTTATCCCGGGAAGCAACTGTACAGTAAAACTACAGGACAATTTCCTCAAAATGGAAGATGAATACATAATCGACAAAATCACTTTTTACTTCGATGACGAAACAGAACAAACTGTTACCAACGCCGAATTAAAGGAAGACAATTCTCTTATTCCAATAGATTTGACCGGGTCTGGAACTTTCTATATAAAGGATCCGGACAATGGATATTTTTACTTTGTTGTAAAAACTAAACCTGCAGATCCGGAATGTATAGGCGCAGAATACAAAATAACTTTAACCAATCAGAACGATGAAGAAACCATTATCGAAGGAGACATTCCATATTGGAACGAAGACGAAATCTTTTCTTATAACATCTGGCATAAAATGGCTATCGAACAATTTTGTGATCTAAAAAAATTAAAGATTGAATTTAATGAAGACGGCAAAATTCTAAAAGAAGAAGTTACTGATCCGGCTCAGCTTGAAAAAATTACCATGTGGATTTATGCGTTTGCATATTATGGATACAGGTAATTAATAATAGTTTCCCTTATTTCTAAAAAAAATCCCCTCACCATTTCTGATGAAGGGATTTACTCTACAACTAGAAACTAGCATGAGTCGCAGGTTTTACTTCCTGTAAAACCTGCTTACCGAGTTTCCTTCGGAAACTCGCAAGATATCGCGCATTATTCTGACACGACCTCCTGTCGCTATTCTACAGGCTAGCGTGGCATGTTCGCGCGATAACGTCGTCCTGCTGTTCCTTTGTAAGGTTGATGAAGCGTACAGCGTAACCAGATACGCGAACTGTGAAGTTTGCATATTCAGGTTTTTCTGGATGTGCCTGGCAGTCCTTAAGTTTTTCAACACCGAATACGTTTACGTTCAAGTGGTGAGCACCTGTGTGACCTGATTCAGCAGACATATCAAAGTAACCGTCGAGTACGTTTACAAGGTTTTCAATCTGTTCGTTCTTGTCATGACCAAGAGCGCTTGGGTTGATAGTCTGAGTATTAGAAATACCATCCAAAGCGTAGTGGTATGGAAGCTTAGCAACAGAGTTCAAAGACTTGATAAGACCCTTTGTTTCTGCACCGTAAGATGGGTTAGCTCCTGGAGAGAATGGAGCACCAGCTGGGCGTCCGTTAGGAAGAGCACCAGTAGCCTTACCGTATACAACGTTAGAAGTAATAGTAAGGATTGATGTTGAAGGTTCAGAGTTGCGGTATGTTGGGTGCTTCTTAATCATGTTTACGAATGTCTTAAGGAGCCATACAGCGATGTCGTCTGCGCGGTCATCATCCTGTCCATAGCGTGGGAAGTCGCCTTCTACAGTAAAGTCTTTTACAAGAGTAACTGTATCGATTACGTTTCCAGCCTTGTCTTTAACTTCTACCTGTTCGCGGTTTACGTGAACTTTTGCATATTTCATTGCAGAAAGTGAGTCAACTACGTGAGAGAAACCTG
>CAMHIV010000166.1 GCA_946185185.1 uncultured Treponema sp.
TGTAGAAACCTTCCGCAAAATTATCCGCGGCATGGGCTTTACCAGAATTACCGAAGTAGATGCCGACACTCACGACAACAAGATTGGCTTTACCTCTCAGCTTTGTCACGTTGTAGCAAGCGCCATGGTAGAAAGCGCCGGCGACCCGGAAATCACAAGCTTTGGTGGCGGCTCTTTTGAAGACCTCACAAGAATTGCAATGATTAATGCACCTTTGTGGACAGAGCTTTTTATTTCAAATAAGGATAAACTTGTTTCTCATATTGAAAATTTTGAATCAAAAATTGCGGAATTCAAAAAACTGATACAAGAGGAAAATTCAGAAGGTTTGAAATCTCTCCTGGAAGATACCCGTGAAAAACGAATGAATATGGGTTCTATTCGTGTTAAGATTGATTAATTTTCATTGAAAATCAGTAAAAATAACACTAAAATGTAGGCGCTATGGATTTAGAATTATTAGATAAATCAATTCGACGAGTTCCTGACTTTCCAAAGCCTGGAATCCTTTTTTACGATATAACGAGTGTTTTTCTTCAGCCGGAAGCCTTTAATTTTGTTATAGACAAAATGGTTGAAGCTTATAAAGATAAAAAAATTGATGCAGTTGCCGCTGTTGAATCCCGCGGTTTTCTTTTTGCAGCACCTTTTGCACAGCGATTGGGTCTACCGGTTCTTCTTATCCGAAAAAAGGGAAAGCTTCCTTTGGAAACTTATTCCTGCAGTTATTCACTTGAATACGGAACAGCAGAACTTGAAGCTCATAAAGTAGATATTCAGAGTGGAAAGAATTACCTTGTTGTAGACGATCTTATCGCTACCGGCGGAACTTTGACTGCAAGCCGCACAATTCTTGAACAGGGCGGTGCAAAGGTTTCTGACTTTTTTGCGCTAATCGGTCTTTCTGATTTTAACTATGAAAAAATTCTTGCTCCATCACGAGTAACAACCTTAATAAACTACAGAGGAAAATAAAATGTCTGACAAGCCTGTAAACTACAAGCCTATACTTAATGTAAAGGAAACAGAGCATGCAATCGTAGCTATAAAAGATTTTTTTCAGCTTGAACTTTCTACTGAACTCAATCTTACCCGCGTTACAGCACCTCTTTTTGTTCCTGCTGGAACAGGTATAAATGATGATCTGAACGGAGTTGAAAAGCCGGTTTCTTTCAATGTAAAAGGAATGGGTGGCCAGAAGATGGAAATCGTTCAGTCACTTGCAAAGTGGAAACGCCTTAAGGTAACAGAACTTGGAATGAAACCGGGTTTTGGAATCTATACTGATATGAACGCTATTCGTCCGGATGAAGAACTTGATGCCGTTCATTCTTTGTATGTAGACCAGTGGGACTGGTGTATGGCAATTGATGAAAAAGACAGAACAATTTTTTATCTATTTGATATAGTAAAGAAAATTTACCGCACTTTGAAACGAACAGAATTCTTCCTTTATGACCGCTATTCAGTTCTGGAACCAGTTCTTCCTGAAGAAATTAAACTTATTTATTCAGATGATCTTTTGCGTGAATTCCCTGGAATGACACCAAAAGAACGCGAAAATGCAGCTGCAAAAAAATATGGTGCAATCTTTATTGCGGGAATTGGTGGAAAACTTCCTGATGGCTCTATTCATGATGGTCGCGCTCCTGACTATGATGACTGGATCAGTGATGCTGGAGACGGACATGTAGGTCTGAATGGTGATATTATCGTTTGGAACGAAACTTTGGGTCGTGCTTTTGAACTTTCTTCTATGGGTATTCGTGTAAGTCCTGAAAGTCTTCGCCGTCAGCTTAAAGAACGTGGCTGTGAAGAACGTGCAGAACTTCCATTCCAGAAAAAGTTGTTGAACGGAGAACTTGCATTCACTCTTGGTGGTGGTATCGGACAGTCTCGTTTGTGTATGTTCCTGTTGCGCAAAGCTCATATCTGTGAGGTTCAGGTTAGTGAATGGCCGGAAAGTGAACTTGCAGCTTGTGCAAAAGCTGGAATTCCAGTTCTGTAATAAATGGAAAAAACTTTTTCATATAAAATCAGCGAATTGGAGTCTTCTCTTTCGAAATGTGTCAAAAGTGGAATTACAGAACTTTCTGTTCATGATTCTGCTGTTGCCGAAGATAAGGGAAAACTCCTTCGTTTTTTAAAGAATGTTTCTCGCGAGGCTCCGGAGCTTTTTGTATCTATTCTGGTTAATCCAAAAAATCTGGATGCGGATGTTTGCAAGGCCTGTCAAAATATAAATTGCTCCATAGAAATGTCCTTTGAGCCGAGTGTCAGTGATTCAAAAAATCAAAACGGCTCCAAAGGTGTTCTTCTTTTTGATAAGAAGTTTTATTCGCGAAGATGTGCTTCATTGAATAATTTTGGTCTTGTGTTTGGTATTCAACTTTCTTTTGCCACTTTGCCGGGTGACAGTCTTAAATCTTTTTGCGACCGCTTAAATTTTACCCTTGAGCAGTATCCGAATCATGTTGATTTTCCTCAGATAGAGAATTCAGATTCTTCGTTATCTGCAAAGGTTTCGGGAACTTTTAGTGCAGAAGATATTCGTTATGCTCGTGATATTTCTTTTGCCTGCCGTTTATTTTATTCTGCGGGGCGGGCTGTTCCGTGGTTCAATTTTGTTCTCAGAGCATTAAAAATGCCGGCTTCTAAGTTTTTCTCTGATTTTGCAGAATGGCAGCTGGTAAATAACTGCGATTTTAAAAGCGGTTTTACTCCGGAAGATGTTCCTCATGAAGAACTTGAAAAAATGCAGTTGAGTTTTCTTTCTCTTAAATTTGAAGAAAAAAATCTTTCGTCTTTATTTCCTGTTGTCCGCGATATCGTACGTATAAACGGCGCTTTTAGCCGGGTTGTAAGCGATGGAAAAGAACTGACTATTGAAACTGAATATAATCCTGACGATCTTTTGGGTCCGGAAAGCATGGATATAGTTTCCTTCCATAATGATGTTTGTATGGAACACTGTACGGTTCAGCTTTTTTTGACTGATGAAGGTCCTGATTATAGGATTGTGTGATGATAATTAATTTTTCAACCTCTGAAAAACTTCGCCTGGACGAATTTCTTCGCCAGAACTTACCATCAAAACTTGTTCATCCTGAAAATGCAAGTAATTCAAAAATCAGGCGGCTTATTGTGTCCGGAGTTGTTTTTGTAAACGGAAAGCAGTGTCGCCGGCCAGCATTTGAACTGCGCGGTAAATCGGCTGTTTCAATCGATTTTGATGAAGAAAAATTTTTCTATGAAAAGCAGCCGGATGATGTAAAATTTGAAGTTTCTGCAGAAAGTGTTCTTTTTGAAGACGAATATATCATTTGCGTAAATAAGCCGGCGAATTTTCCTACGGAAGAAACAATTGTCGGCGGTCAAAAACGGGATAATCTGCATGATGCTGTTGTGCGCTATTTGTGGCAGAAAAATCCTTCGCTCCGAAATCCGCCATATGTTGGAATAATGCATCGCCTTGATCGCGGTACAAGCGGTGTGATTCTTTTTACAAAACAGCGCTCCGTGAATAAAGATATTCAGGCAATGTTTGAATCTCATGATTTTAAAAAGATTTACTATGCCTTGTGCGAAGCTTCGAATGTTGCCGGCAAGATCGAAGCTTTTTTTTCTGGAAAAAAGTTTACAGTTGAAATGTATATGAATCGCCTTTCTTCAAAATCTCAGGCTGCAAAGTGGGGAAAGGTTCCAAAGGAAAATGGCGGCTTGTATTCCAAAACAGATTTTGAAATCATCGAAAAAAGAAAAAATGGACATTTCCTTGTAAAAGCAGATTTATACACTGGCCGGACACATCAGATTCGTGTGCATTTAAGCAGTGTTTCCCTGCCGATTTTCGGTGATGAACTTTATGGCGCTTCTCCTTCTGGAAGAGTTATGCTCCATGCGGAACGACTGGAATTTGTACATCCTGTAACAAAGCAAAATATATGTGTTACAGCCCCTTTGCCGTTTTAAAAACATTCCATATTTAAATATTTTTTTTATTTTTTATTGACGATTTATTCTCAAAATTAGTATTTTATATGTAGAAATCAAATAAAAAGGACAATGAGAATGTCAGAAGAAAATCAGAATACAGAGCAGAACGAAAAGGTTGAAAACCAGACAGAAAAATCAGGTGATCAGACTGAAACTGCTTCTGCTGATGCTGAAAATACTGAAAAAAAGGAACAGACTCCTGAAGAAAAAATTGCTGACCTTGAAGCACAGATTGCAGAACTAAAAAAAGAAGCACTTTACAAGGCTGCAGAAAATGATAACTGGCGTAAGCGCATGATGCAGCAGAAGGATGAAGCTGTAGCTTATGCAAATGCTTCTCTTTTAGGCGATTTGCTGGACAGTCTTGATAATTTTGACCGTACAATTGATGCTGCAAAAGATGCAAAAGATGCAAAAACAATTGCTGACGGTATCAAGATGATTAACAAGAATCTTGTTAATATGCTTGAAAATAAATACGGCCTTGCAAGCTTTGGTAAGGAAGGGGATGAATTTAATCCTGACGAACACGAAGCAATCGGTCGTGTTGAAGACGAAAAAGTAAAGAAAGAAACTCTTCAGCAGGTATATCTGAAGGGTTATAAATTGAACGGAAAGATTATTCGCCACGCTAAGGTAATGGTAAGTGTTCCCGCTGGCGGGAACTGATAAATCGGAAAGCGTTAAGAAAATTGCGAAAGCAATTTTTAGCTTAACCGACTTCCGTTCCGAAAAATTAGTTTGTTTATTATAAGAGGTATATAAAATGGGTAAAATTATTGGTATTGACTTGGGAACAACTAACTCTTGTGTTGCCGTAATGGAAAACGGTGAACCAGTTGTAATTCAGAACTCAGAAGGTGGACGTACAACTCCTTCTATCGTAGGTTTCACAGCTAAGGGAGACCGCATTGTTGGTGCTCCTGCTAAAAACCAGATGGTAACAAATCCAAAGAACACAGTTTACTCAGTAAAGCGTCTTATCGGACACCGCTACAGTGAACTTCAGGGCGAAGCAACAAAGCTTCCATATACAATTATTGATAACGGTTCAGACTGCCGTGTAGAAGTAGAAGAGGGTGGAGCTAAAAAGCGCTACTCACCACAGGAAATTTCTGCTTTCATTCTTCAGAAGATGAAGAAAACTGCTGAGGATTACCTTGGAACAGAAGTTACAGATGCTGTAATTACAGTACCTGCTTACTTCAACGACTCTCAGCGTCAGGCTACTAAGGATGCCGGTAAGATTGCTGGTCTCAACGTTCAGCGTATTATCAACGAACCTACAGCAGCATCTCTTGCATTCGGTTTCAAACAGGATCAGGACAAGGAAAAGACAATCGCTGTATACGACCTTGGTGGTGGTACATTCGATATTTCTATTCTCGAACTCGCAGACGGCGTATTCGAAGTAAAATCTACAAACGGTGATACACACCTTGGTGGTGATGACTGGGACCGTG
>CAMHIV010000167.1 GCA_946185185.1 uncultured Treponema sp.
AATTTGAAGAATTATTAATTGAAATAGTAGATATGCAAAACTTTTAAAACAATGGGAAAGAACTGAAAAACAAGACCTGAACCTTTCAATAAATCTGTCTGTTAAAGACTTTGAAAATCTGGATATATACGAAACCATTACAAATCTCGTAAAAAAGTATGACATTCCGCCTCAAAAACTAAGGCTTGAAATTACAGAATCTGCTTTTATGAGCGATGCAGAAAAGACTCTTGAAATAATCCACAAATTTCGGAAAGCCGGTTTTTACGTCGAAATCGATGATTTTGGAAAAGGTTATTCTTCCCTTAGCCTTTTAAAAGATATTGAAGTGGATATGCTCAAAATTGACATGGACTTTTTAAAGAAAACAAAAGACGAAATCAAAAGCATAATCATTCTGGAATCAATAATTACGCTTACAAAAAATCTTGGAATTGACGTGATTACAGAAGGCGTAGAAACAAAGGCACAGGTTGATTCTCTTAACCAGTTGGGCTGTTCCTTATTTCAAGGATACTATTTTTCAAAACCTATATCCGTTCCGGAATTTGAAAAAAAATACTACTAAGCAGTCTGCTTTTGACTGATATAGCATTACACCTTTAGTTTTCTTAAATATTCTTTATGCTCATCTGAAACCCTGAAACTTTCAAGTGCTTTCTGGATTGCTTTATTGTGAGTCCATGAATCCAGCTTATGTTGTTCGATAAAAGGAAGAACCTGATCCCAGTTTTTAGCAAGAGCTGTGGCAAAATACCAAGCGGCCATCATTTTTAAGTAGTAGTCTTCAGCCTCGCCTTTTCTGGACATTCTGGAAACCACCAGGTCAGCATATTTTGTTTTGAAATCCTCACCTAAAAACTCGTTCATGAGAATGCGCATTCCGTAGCGGGAAGTATAAATGTGGTCAGAAGAAATCCAGTTTTTTACCAGCGAAAGAAGCTTTTCGTGATTCTTTTTGAACACCTTAGGACTAGCCTGATCGCAAACCGGCCAGCAGTCCACATAAGGAAGAAACCGTTCAACCTGATTGATGCATTCATCAAAATCCTTTATAAGAGCAACTATAAAAAAGTGAATTAGGTTTTCTTCAAAATATTTATGAGGAAGCTCCTGTAAAAATGCAGAGGCTGTGTCAGGGTTGGCGGAAATCTCTTTTGCAAGGGCCCGCAAATCGGGAGTGCGGATTCCGATCATCTGTTCCTTTGTGATTCCGGGAACAAGTTTTATCTGAAAATCCCGATACTTTTCGTCCTGTAAGGAAAAGAGTTTTCTGGTTATTTCTTCCATATAAATCACCTTTTTAGCGAGTCTTTTTTCTCGTGATATAAAGTTCCCTCTGCATCCCTAAAAAAGTTTTCGTGGATAGCGGCAAGTCGTTCAAGTTCAAGCTCCAGGCCTGTTTCTTCCTTCAGTTCGCGAAGGCAGGCAACTTCTGCAGTCTCGCCAAATCGCACCCGGCCGCCCACGGAATACCACATATCGCCCCGAGTTTCACCGGGATTTCGGGCCATCAGAATCCTGTTTCCGTTTCGAATAATTGCTCCAACGCGGTAGTTGAATTTTCCTTCCTCAGTTTTGAATGTACAGTCCATCAGTCAGTTCCTTCCTGCATTTCGTATAAAAATTCCTTGCGCTCTTCTGTCGGAGCTATTTTGTTGTAACGGCCGCCCGTACAGGAAACGCGTTTCATGCCCAGTTTTTCCATGGTTTTCCAGGAAGCAATGTTCTCACTGTCGCAATGGGCGATAAACTTTTTGACGGAAAGATTCCTCACTGCCCAGGCCATAAGTGCCTTTGCCGCTTCCACCGCGTAGCCATTTCCCTGTGCAGTTTTAGAAAGGCACCAGCCAAGTTCGCCGCTTGTCCTGGATTTGTCCAGATGCACGCTGACTCCCCCGATGTGCTTTCCGTCCTTAAGAATAGCAAATTCAAAGAAAGCGGGCTTTACTTTTTTCCATTCTTTTTCCGCGGCTTCAAGGAATTCTTGTGTCGCCTCCTCCGAGTCATTCGGAAGGTGAAGCATAAAACGCATGTTCTCCCTGTCACCTGCGTATGCATGGGTCGTTTTTAGAAAGGCCATGCTCTGAGGGACAAGCTCAAGGCGAGGAGTTTTTATATGAGAGGCGGGATTTATTGCAGATTTGTGATTCTTGATTGAGGCTACCATGAAATTATACCCAGGTTTCCCAGATTTTTTGTGCCATGCCGGCGGTGGCTTCAACTTTTCCGCCGTTTTTATTGCGGCAAACCGGCTGCTTCAATAATTTTGACTGATTTTCAAAAAGCTTATCTTCCTTTTCGCTGTCGCCAAGGTAGGCAATGCTTGAATAGTCTTTTGCGGACTTGTCTGTGAGAACTTCAAGGGCTGCGTCCCGGCCACCTTCTGTGCGGGAAAGGGCTGTTACAACAGAATCAAACTCGCCCCGGGACATTTCCTTTTCTTTTAAGTCGATAAATTGAAAGTCAATGCGGCGCTCCTTAAAAAAACGCTGAGCCGCCTTGCAGTCAAAAGATTTGTTTGTTCCGAAAATTTGAATCATAATTACCTCTATTTATTAAACTGATACTCCAGAATCTCACAGTTTTTGATTCCAAAGTTGCCGTAATCTTCGTTGGTCATGTCAAAAAAGTAGGAGTTCACCGCCCGGGCAATTCCGTTGTGAGCCACAAGAAGATAGGTTTTATCGTCTTTGGAAAGATCGTCAAGAAGGTTGTAGATTCGCTGACAGAGTCGGAGCATGGACTCCCCGCCCTGGTAAGACTGAACGAAATTCCGCTTGTCCATCTTAAAAACTTCTCCGTTACGGGGAGTCCCCTCGTACATCCCGAAGTTCTGCTCCCTAAGGCGCTCTTCCACCCGGAGCGGAAGCTCTGTCATATCTGCAATGTGCCTTGCTGTGTCTAAGGCTCGGGAAAGAGGAGAAGATAAAATCTCGTCGATGGCAATTTCGCCATTTTCAAGCTTCTGCTTTATGAGGCAACCGGTTTCTTCCGCCTGAGCATGGCCTTTTTGAGTAAGACCGATGTCCGTTGCACCGCAGATTTTGTTTTCAACGTTCCAGACTGTTTCGCCATGCCTGCAAAAATAGATTTTTTTAGTGGTCAATTTATTCTCCCTGGGGAACGCCCTCGTTCAGACTTTTATTACGATAGTTTAAGTTGGTGCGGAGGGTGTAGCCTTGTTTTTCCCAGAAAGCATTTGCCGTATCGTTATCCTTGAACACCAGCCCGAAGATTTTGTTGATTCCTTCTTCTTTCAAGGCTTCTTCCGCTTTTTTAACCAGTGCGCTTGCAATCCCTTCCCGCCTGTAAGCCGGATGAACACACAGATGGTGAACTATAGCCCGGCGTCCGTCGTGACCGGTGAGGATTACACCTGCAATTTCAGGCGCATCGCCAGTACCGTCTTTGGATTCTGCAAGAAAACAGGTGTTCGGGTTTCGCTTAAGATATTTTTCAATTCCCTCCCGGCTGTCATCCACCGGATTCATGGCACGGCGAGTCTGTTCGGTACTGCACCAGAGGGAGTAGATTGCATCGTAATCGGCGATGGTAACTTTTCGTATTGTCAGGTTCATAACTGATTCCTCCCGTGATTTCAATTGCAATTGCTTACAATTTGTAAGCAGTTACTTTTTCTCATATTGGTTTTTACTCCTTTTCCACATAACGCATAGAAAAATTGCAGCAGTCGTCGCCGGCATACAAAGTTTTGTCGCGGTTGTACAAAAGATTCGGGTGCATGTCGGTATACATCAAGGTATCAAGGTCGCAGAAAACGGAACAGATTTCCGGGCAGTTCAGTTCTTTTGTAAGCTCAAGAAAACGGCAGCTTTTTACATGAAATTCTGTATATTCTGGAGTATCGGAAATCACCTCGCACTTTCCTTCGCCAACTGTACGCAGAAAATCCTGGGGAAAGCCCTTGAGAAAGGCTTCGTCCTCGCGGAATCGGTTTACAAGGTAGTCGTGTCCACGCTGGCCGTCTATAAAATAAATTTCACGGAAAATGGAAAGGGCATCAATTCGACTGGAAGCCTTACACGCTTTGTCACCCGAACTGGCAGCCCCCTTCTCCGACGCGGCAGATTCCTCCAATACTCTGTACACAGCAACTGACGGAAGAATGTAATACACCGCGTCTTCGTCTTCTTCTGAAATATTCTGCTTTTGGAATAGCTCCGAATATTTTTCGACAATCTGATTCCATAGATTTTCTGCAGAGTCGGAATCGAAATGCTTTGTCAAAACCGTTTTTACATTTTTTTCAAAGGTTCCGCCATAGGCGTCTTTAAGTAGTTCAATTGAGTTAGCTTTCATTTTTTGTACTCCTCCTGGTGTAGTTTTTATTTCAGCAGTGTCTTCTTCCACTCCTCTTCTCTAAAGCCGGTGCAGACTGTTTCATCCGTTACAAGAAGCGGGCGTTTTACCAGCATTCCGTCGCTTGAAAGAAGCTGGAATTTTTCGTCGTCGCTCATTGACGGAAGTTTTTTTGAAAGTTCCATTTCGCGGTACAAAATCCCGCTGGTATTGAAAAAGCGTTTTAATTCAAGTCCGCTTTTTGCGTGAAGGGCACGGAGAGTTTTTTCATCCGGATGGTCGCCCTTGATGTCGATTTTTTCAAATTCAATTTTGTGTGCGTTCAGCCAGTCGACAGCCTTTTTGCAGGTTGAACAGCGGTCGTAGCAGTATACTTTAATCATCTTTAATTTCCTTTCTAAAAATATAAGTCATATATTGTTTTCTGTCATCGCCTGTCTTTTTCCCGGAACCGCCAGTCCCCCGGGAAAAGGGCTCGTATTCTTTTTCATTTAAAAGTTCCCAGCCGTTGTCAAAATACCACTGAACGTTGCACTCGCAGTCTGTCCAAAGGAACATGTTTTTGTAGCCGCGAGCCTTGAACTCCCTTACCGCTTCGCTTAAAATCCGGCTTCCCCATCCCCTTTCCTGGCTTACAAAAAGGCAGAGCTTTACGTCGTCATCCTTCATAAGGGAGAAAGTTTTTTCCTCCATATAGTTAAGGTAGCGGCGACCGGTTTGGAAGATATCTCGTTCGCGAGAGGAAGCGTCTTCCAGGAACTTGAAAAACCAGGAACCGTCAGATTTGTCGGATTTTGCAGCAGCGAAGGCAATTGCTTTCAATTGGTAGTCAGTTACAGCATCACCACCAGCAGGGCTTCCTTCAGAATCATCTTTTTCAGCCGTCTTTTCCGTCATCATAAACTGCATGTCGTTTATATGCATGTTGGTGCGGATAATCATTTCAACATAACGGCGGTTGAAGTCCTCGCTTTCGCCTGGAACATTCCATAAAGGTAAAAGACGATTTACAAGAGAGGAAATGTATTTTTCATCAAAATGCTTAAGTATTTCGCAGTCCGGTTTCACTATTATTTCACCTCACGCATTTTCGACTCACTTTTTTTCAGCCTCTGAAAGTTCATTATCGAT
>CAMHIV010000168.1 GCA_946185185.1 uncultured Treponema sp.
CATGGTTCAAAAGTTGATTTTACCAGTTTTTCTTACGAAGAAATGATTTATTCCAGTTTTAAATTAAATGCTGTAAATGATAAGAAAAATAAAAAGTCTTTAGATAAAGATAATTTTTCTGTTCCTTTAAAAATTGTGTTTTCTGCTGTTGATTCTTCAGGGGGAGTTTCTGATGAAGTTGAAGAAAATGTAATTTTTTACGGCGATGAACTTTTTGTTCGGACAAAGTTTTCCGATTATGATATAGTAAAGGTAATTGCCGTTGTTTTTGATGGCAGTGAAGAAAAAAAGTTTGTTTCGCCGGTAGTAAGGCGATAAGGTGGCGTAAAGATGGTTCAGTTTTATTTTTTATCTGTTGCGTGCTCTTTGCTTCTTGGCTGTATTTTGTTTTTTCAGAAAAATTCTGTTCAAAAGGATGATTCTGAAAACTCTGAATCAGATATTTCATTCTTAGATGAAAAACCAGTTTCTTTTGCCTCTCTTTTTTCTCAGGATTCATTTTTTACTTTTCCTGTGTTTCAGTTGATTTTAGGTTCTGTTTCGATAATTACGGCTCTTTTGATTCTGTTGAGTCCGTTCGGCGGTGTATTTTTGTTCGGAGATTTGATACCTGCTCTTTCTTGTGTACTTGGCGGTGCGGCATTACTTGTGAATTATTACAGCGAAAATTCTTCCTCGGAAATAAAATTGCCAGAGCTTTTAAATCTTTTGCTTATTGAATGGAAAGGATATGTCGGCATTTTTTGTATTGCCGTTTCTATAATACACTTTATAATTCCAGGAGTTTTATTTTTTTAATGAGTTCGTCTGTTGCGTGTATAATTTATAATAAAGGAAAATTGTTTATTGCTCATCGCAATCCTGTTGGCGATATGGGAGACCGCTGGGAATTTCCTGGCGGTAAAGTTGAAGACGGTGAAAGTGATGAAACTACGATTGAGCGTGAAATGAAAGAGGAATTTGGCGTTACAGCTGTTCCTGGAAAAAAAATCGCAAATGCATCTTTCTGTCACAAGGATAAAGAATTTTTTCTGAATGCATATCTTGTGAATATTCTTGAAGATGGGATTGATGTTCCTTTTGTTCTTTCTGAACATACTGAATATAAATGGGTTTTGCCGGAAGAAATTCCTGTTGATAATTTTGTAGATTCTGATTTGAAAATTCTTCCTTCTGTTTTGAAGTATCTGGAGAATAATAAATGAGAAATCTATCTAAAATAATAATTTCTATTTTTTGTGTTCTGGTACTTTTTTCATGCTCAAAGAATAAGGAAATTGTTTTTGATAACTCAACTCCATTGGCCATGGCTCCTGATGTTCAGTGGGCTCTTGTTGTTGATCCGTATTCTGCATTTCGCGCTGAAGCTTCCTGGACTTCTGATGTAACTGGTCATTGCAGAAAAGGTGATATTTTTCAAGTTTTAGGCGCATCCTTTGATGCTGAGCGGGAAGAGTGGTTGAATTTTACATTCGGATGGCTTCCGTTAAGTGCCGTCAACGTGTATTCAAATCGTTATAAAGCTGAATCTGCGGCTGCAATCTTAAAATAAATATGAGTCTCATAATCGCTGAAATTGGAACAAGTCACGAAGGAAATATAAGTAAGGCTAAGGCATTAATCGATGCTGCCTGTGATTCCGGCGCAGATGCCGTAAAGTTTCAGTGGGTTTATGCAGATGAAATTCTTCATCCCGATACAGGTTTTGTAAAGCTTCCAACTGGAAATATTCCTCTTTATGAGCGTTTTAAGCAGCTTGAATGCTCTTTTGATTTTTATGCGGAAGCGGCACAGTATGCTGGTTCAAAAAATGTTAAGTTTATCTGTTCACCTTTTGGGCTAAAATCCCTTGAGGAACTTTTAAAGCTTTCTCCTTTTGCTGTAAAAATCGCTTCACCTGAGTTAAATCATTTTCCAATGCTCAAGGTTTTGGCTCAGTATCGAAAAAATCAGGAATTTAATAATGAAAATCCTGTGCCGGTAATTCTTTCCAGTGGAGTTTCAAAGCTTACTGATATTGAAAAGGCTGTAGAAATACTGGACCGGAAAAATGTTTCTCTTCTTCATTGTATTACAAGTTATCCAGCTCCGGAAAATGAATATAATGTTAAACTGGTTGAAACTCTTTCCAAAATTTTTGGAATCGAAACAGGAATAAGTGATCATAGTCTTGATCCGATTCTTGTGCCGTCTTTAAGTATTATCTGCGGTGGAAAAATAATAGAAAAGCATATAACTTTAAGTCGAAAAACTTCCGGACTTGACGATCCTGTTGCACTGGAACCAGAACAATTTGCTCTTATGGTTCATTGCGTGCATCAGACTGAAGCTGCAGTTTCCCACTATGGAATCGAAAGGGCAAAAGAACAGTTGTTCTCTCAATTTGAAGAATCTTACGGTCGTGAAAGAATTATCGAGGTTCTGGGTGACGGAGTAAAACGACTTGCTCCAGCAGAAAAAGATAATTATGGCCGCACAAATCGTTCTCTTCATTTTATGAGGTCGATGAAAAAAGGGGATGTTGTAAAGCCGGAAGATGTAGCTGTTTTGCGCACTGAAAAGATTCTTTCGCCGGGAATTAGTCCGGAGTTTTTGGACATGATTTATGGAAAACAGCTTTCCTGTGATGTCCAAAATGGTGCCGGGGTGCGGTTTGAAGATTTTATGTGAGTTCGTTATAATAACGTTCTTGATATCAAAGGGGTACGATAAATGAAAGTAAATGCGTTAAAAGGAATGCGGGATATTTTGCCGAAAGAACAGAAAATCCGCGACTATATACAGGGAAAAATTTTGGAAACTTACCGGGCATCTGGTTTTGAAAGAATTTCAACTCCTATTCTTGAAGATTCTGAAAATATTGATAAATCTGATGGCGGAGATAATCTTAACCTTGTATTTAAAGTATTGAAACGTGGAGAAAAACTTGATGCGGCACTTTCTTCGCAGCCTGATGAAAAAAATCTTTCCGATATGGGACTTCGTTACGATCTTACGTTGCCTCTTTCTCGTTTTTATGCAGCAAACAGAACTTCTTTGCAATCTCCATTCAAGGTAATCCAGACTGATCGTGTTTATCGTGCAGAACGCCCTCAGAAAGGCCGCCTTCGTGAATTTGTTCAGTGCGATATCGATATTCTTGGCGATTCAAGTGTGAATGCCGAAGTAGAACTTATCGACGTAACTGCGCGTGCAATGATGAATATCGGTTTTTCTGATTTTACAATCAATGTAAACGACAGAAGAATTCTTCGAAATATGCTTGAAAATATGGGTTTTGCAAAAGAAAGTCTTGATTCTGTCTGCATCACTTTTGATAAGCTTGATAAAATCGGTTCTTCTGGTATTGAAACGGAACTTAAAGAAAAAGCATTCCCTGAAAGTGCAATCAAAAATCTTGTGGATTTTGTTTCTTCTGAAATTACACTTGATTCTGTTGCGGCGCGTTGTTCAGATGCTGCTATTACAGATGATCTTCGCTATGTAATTTCCATGAGTGAAAAGGTTTCTGGCGGAAAGTATAAAGTTGCTTACTGTCCGAACTTAGTTCGCGGTCAGGGATATTATACCGGCATGGTATTTGAAATTGCCTGCCCAGGCTTTAGCGGTGCAGTTGGTGGTGGTGGACGCTACGATCATATGATTGGAAAATTCCTTGGAGAAGAAGTTCCTGCGGTTGGTTTTTCAATTGGTTTTGAACGAATTACTGCAATCCTTCTTGATAATGGATTTAAAATCCCTTCTGAAAAGGAAAAGTGTGCGCTTATTTATGATGATGCAGTTTCCTTTGATGAAGTTCTTTCTTTTGCCGCTGAGCTCCGTGAAAAATATACGGTCAGCGTAATTAAAAAGGCTAAAAAAATGGGGCCTCAGTTTGCAATGCTTGAATCGCAGGGGTATACAAAGTTTGCTCAGTTTAAAGAAGGCAACTGGATTATAAAATAATTTGAACTATACCATACTTGAATAACATTTTTGTTGTGTTAAAAAGAACGGGCTATCCTTATGGTTGATGATATTTCAACTAAGGATAGCCCTTTTTTTATGCGCTCAGAAAACCTGAACTATTTGTCCAATGCGTGACCTGCAGAAAGGAGAACGTCTGTACATTTGTGCATGTACATCTTTTTGAGTTCTTCACGAGCTGGTCCGAGGTATTCGCGTGGGTCGAACTTGTCCGGGTGTTCAGCAAAGAATTTGCGGATAGCAGCAGTCATTGCAAGACGTCCATCAGAGTCGATATTGATCTTACATACAGCCATCTGGCTTGCTTTCTTAAGCTGATCTTCTGGGATACCTACTGAGTCAGGGATTTTTCCGCCGAACTGTTCGATGATTTTTACGTATTCTACTGGAACTGAAGAAGATCCGTGGAGTACGATTGGGAATCCTGGAAGTTCCTTTTCGATAGCTTCAAGAACATTGAATGCCAACGGAGGTGGAACAAGGATACCGTCTGCTGTGCGTGTACACTGAGCTGGAGTGAACTTACAGCGTCCGTGTGATGTACCGATAGAGATAGCAAGTGAGTCACATCCAGTCTTAGATGTGAAATCTACTACTTCTTCTGGTTTTGTGTATTTTGATTCTTCAGCAGCAACGTCATCTTCTACACCGCCAAGAACACCAAGTTCAGCTTCTACTGTAACGTCGTGTGCGTGTGCGTATTCAACAACCTGCTTTGTAAGTTTTACGTTTTCATCGTATGGAAGGGCAGAACCGTCGATCATAACAGATGAGAATCCGTTGTCGATACAGTCTTTTGCTACTTCAAAGTTCGGACCGTGATCAAGGTGAAGAACGATAGGGATATCGCATCCGAGTTCGTGTGCGTATTCAACGGCACCGCGAGCCATGTTGCGGAGGATGAACTTGTCAGCGTAAGCACGAGCTCCCTTTGAAACCTGAAGAATTACAGGTGATTTTGCTTCAACACAAGCCTGGATGATAGCCTGCATCTGTTCCATGTTGTTGAAGTTGAAAGCTGGGATTGCGTAGTGACCAGCCATAGCTTTTTTGAAGAGGTCTTTTGTATTAACAAGACCAATGTCTTTGTAACTAAACATTGAATACTCCTTGGATATTTCAATTTACCTTATAGTAAGTTAAACAGCATTTTTATTCAAGAATTAAAAATGTCTTGTATAGAATGTAAACAATTTGACAAACCGAGATTGTGTAAATATAATTGAATGTGACTTGTTCGAGATTAAAAATATCTTTTAACAAAGTAAAAATTGTAATTATTTTAGATATTTGTTCCGATAAATAAATGAAAAACTGTTTTTTCGGAATGTAATATGTGAAGGAGTTTTACATGAAAAAGGGCTTGAAGGTCTTTGTAAATCTTTCTCTGCTTTTTGCGTTGTGTTTGCCAGCATTCAGTCAGCCACATCAGAAAAGTGTTGAGACATTTGTTATTGATAACTTTGATACTGAAAAGGAATGGA
>CAMHIV010000169.1 GCA_946185185.1 uncultured Treponema sp.
TCTCTCTCAAGCGATTTTAATGTTCTTCGCACAAATATAAATGACTGCTATCATTGTCTTACTCAAGAATGTGGAAATAAGCTTACTGCACGATTTAGACAAAACGACCCAAGAAGTGATTTTGGTTCACACCTAAGAACTGTAGATATTGAATCAATACTGCAACTTTCTCAGAACACATACCAGGTTGATTTTATTGTAACAGACACAAACATGGCAGGAAGAACAAATTACAGGATGAGAATGAGAGGTGTCCTTACGTATCAGCTCATGGAACCACCGGAAAAAAGCAGAAATGCTAATCCATTAGGAATATATATAACCAATTTTGACTTTACAGAACTTGGAGAAGTAAAATGAAAAAAGAAATTGTTTTCTGTGTAAGCTTATTATGCACATTAGTATTCAACGCATGTGCAAGTACTGTTGTCACAAATGATAGCAACGCACAAGAAGATTACAAAGCTGAAGACGCAGAGCCTAAAACGGTTTTCGTATACATAGAAGCACCTCAAGTAGAATACTCCGAAACAGCAGATGACGAAGATGGTTTTTACGAAGAACTCGAAGGAACAGATGCCTTAAAACAAAATCTCAATGACCGAATTGTAGTTCCTGAATACACGCAAGGTAGACTCAAAGGCTGGGTCTATCGAGAAGGAACAATCTACGAAGTGCATTGCCAAACATATCACTCGACAGTAATACAATTAGAGCCTGGAGAAGAAATGGTCGAAGTGCCTTATGTTTCAGAAACAGATGTCTGGCGCATATCTCGCGGAGTTGGTGTAAAAAATGGTATAACAACACAATTTTTAATGATTAAGCCAGATTATTCGAAACTTGAGTCAACATTAGTTATTCTTACTAACCGCCGTGTTTATCAAATACTTCTTAAATCTTATAATGATCACTACATGCCATACGTACAGTGGGTTTATAACGAAGCAAGCGGAGTTACAGACAGTGAATCGTGGAAGAGAAATGAAGCATCACAGACCGACAGCGCGCGACAAGTAGCACAAATTCTTCTTGACAGCAATTTGAATGCAAATTATAAAATAACACATGGGCTTAAAACACCAACATGGCTACCAACTATAGTATGCGACAATGGGCAGAAAACATATATTGTGCTTGACAGAAGCGTACTCAATACAGAGATGCCAGCAGTATTCAAAAACACTCGAGATGTGGTAAACTATAGCGTACAAGAAAATATTATAACCATACACGAACTGGTAGATAAAATAACATTGCGACTTGGAAACGAGCATGTTACCATAAAAAGAAAGAAGTAAGGAGTAGCTTCCAAGAGAGTCCGTAAAAACTCAAATAACAATTTTAAAAACCTCAGAAGAAATTCTCCATGATAGAATGGTCAAAAATCTTGTTGAGCAAGATTTAAAAATGTTCATTCCATACATGGAGGATAAAGAGGTAACGGACATTTCCGTTCCCGACTCTGGTGAGCTAATTATCACTAGATTTAAAAAAGGTAGAGAGTTTACAGGGAAAATTGTTCCCGACTACATTTGTGACAGAATAATCAAAGCAGCTGCAGCTGTAAATGCAAAAAATCTTAATCTTTCCTCAGGCTTTCCCATTCTTGAAGGTGTAATTCCCATCTACAAAGCTCGCATTACAGGCTTAATGAGGCCGACCTGTATACGACCAGAACTTCAAATCAGAATGCCGCAACGCATTGATTATCCGCTTGAAGATTATCTAAACGACGGTTGCATAACACAAGAACAATTAGATTTTATAATTAAATGTATTAAACAAAAAGACAACATTATCATTGTTGGTGCAACAGGTTCTGGAAAAACAACATTTGCAAACGCAATACTGCAGAAAATGACAGAATTATTTCCCGACGACAACCATTACATAGTCGAAGACACACCAGAACTTCGTTGTCCAGCAAAAATGAAAACATCAATTTGGGTAAGCAAACAAGAATGTGTAGCAGCAGTCGAAGCTGCACAACGATTCTTTCCAGATCGAATTCATTTTGGTGAAGTACGTACTCCCCAAGTACTGAATGCCCTTTTTGACGGTTGGAAAACACATTCGGGCGGAATAACTACCTATCATGCAACCAGTGCAGAAATTGCACTTACAAGAATGAATGCAATGCGAGGAACAAGTATTGCAGCAGCAGACCCCATCAGTGAGTTTGTAAAACTTATTATTCACTTAAAACGAACATCAAGCGGTGTAATTGTAGATGAATTATGTCCTATCGGAAATGAAGAAGATAACTTTCTTGCAGGACTTGCGCAAAACAATCTTGCATAGAGGTGGGTGAGAATGAAAAGGAATTTTAATGAACAGAAAGATAATGATGATAGCCTGTCAAAAAGGGAACCAACATTTTCCGAGCAGGTTGACGCTGTTCTTGCGGGAAAATACAACCGTTTCGATGCTCTTAAAGTTTGCGACACTCCGCAGATTCTTTTGGACGCAGGGCTACAGCAACTCCCCATCCTGTATACGCAGAATCATTTGAAAGACGCTGTGCATGAAAAATCAAAAAATAACCCTCATTGGCATGGATTATCAGTTGAGCAGCTAAAAAAGATTCCGCAACTGTTGGAGACACCGGCAATTTTGATGGATTCCTTGAACAATGACGGTTCAGTCGTTGCAGTATTGCCCATGCGTGACAACGATAATGCACTGATTTTTGCAACAATAAAGCCTAATGGTGCTGGAACATACGAGTATCAACTTGTGAATTCAAATTTCATGTTGAGTATATATGGCAAAGAAAAAGGCTTTGAGCGATACATTGAAAGAGCTGTGGAAGAAAACAAAATCCTTTATTGGAACAAAGAAAAAAGCCAAGAAATTCAGTGTGCTGAGCTCCTAATGGCTCAGGGCTTAAATATTCTTGACTCTAACAGAATATTACACCAAACAAATTCATCTGTCAACAACATTGCACACTCTGCAGAAAAGTCAATAAATCAATCAAATCTGCTCATTGAGGATAAAATTATCGTCCGATTCAACGGGCACTGGGGAGAACGCGGATGGACTTATGATGAAAAGGAATTTGACATTGGAAAACCTAGCGAAGCCTTGGATTTTTATGAAAATGCCTCTCTTCCAAAAGGAATTTCGATTCATCATACCAACGGCTTTGTATCAGACGCTGCGTATGCAAGGGATTATCTTTCAGAATTAATCAGGAGAGAACACCGCAGCTCCGCGCTCGAAACGCATCATGTCCTCAAAGAAAACGAAGTCAAGAACCTTGAAATCGTCACGCAGGAAGAATTCAACAGGATTGTCGATGCCCTGTACCAGGAACCGAAGCCGGACTACAAGAATATCCCGAATATAATCAGGCTTCCTGCAATCAATGAACAGCTCGCAAAAGAACTTGGCGTGGAGAATGCGAATTTCTTTCTAAAAGCAAATGTGGCCCATGTGCGGCCAGAGCGAAAGTCTGTCTACAATCAGGATTTACGAATCGAAGAGATGAAGGGAATGCTCGATTTCATCAGGAACACGAACACGGCATACATCGACTCTGACGGACGCCACAAGAATTTCATGCTCGTTGGATTTGACAGCAAAGACAAGGCAAAGGCAAACAAGATTGTGTTCAATCAGGATGAACTGGGCAATTACATCGTTACGATTGGAAAGATTCAAAGTGCAGAATTTGAAAAGAAGCAATATAGCAAGGTGGCGGTGGGAGTTTGACACTCCAGCCCCCGCTACCATGTTGCGACCATCAACCACCTTGCCTTTAGATACAAATATATCACAATCCGCAGAAAAGTCAATAAACCAGACAAACATAGAAGGAGGAAAAACAATGCCAGGAAAAAAACAAATTATCGCGGAAATAGGATTCGCTGACGGAGAAATCAGACAGTATGATGATGCCAGGGAATTTTTGAATGACCTGGATGCGGCCTCAAAAGAAAACGTTCACGACACGACTTTCCGGGTTTATGCTGAATCTGACGAGCTGAAACGAAAAGCCGCAGATGTGAAACTTGATAACTATGATCCTATGGAACATGCTGAGCGTATACACAACGGCTATGAATGGAACGATGTCGGGCATGAATCCGTGCAGTTCAACCAGAGCGCCGAGGGAAGAAGGCTGCTCAAAGAGTCTGAGAACGGCAGGCTTACTATCCTTGATGCCCGCGATATTCTCGAAGCTGTTGGAAAAAAAGGAATGTCGCTCAGATATGACTCAATTCCGAATGCCTATGTCATTGACGGCTGGACTGCTGCTGACGGTGAGAAATTAGACAATTATGTCGTCTCTATGTCCGAACTGAAAAGGCTTGCCGGAATGGAAGTAGAAGAAACGCAAGCGCAGGGTCGGTCTGATTTTGAAAAAAGCGAAGAAGGTTTCTTTAAGGAGATTGACGATTATCTTGACAAAGGAATACGCCCGAAAAATGATGAATTCATAGTCAGAAAAACTCCCGACATCTTACGCCTTACGGGAATAAGCGAGAACGAGATTGTCATAAAGACGAGCGTTATAAACAAAGCGAGAAACGAGCATTCGCTTTCAAACGCTGAAATAAGAAGCGCAATCAGTAATCTGGCAGACCCCGTTTTGATTTTCGACACAGACAAAGACACGAGCGAGAACAAAAAGGACAGCGTTCTGTTGCTCACAAACTCATTCGCTGAAAACGGAAAGCCGATTGCATTGGCGATGAATTTGGATTCTGACTATGAAAAAAATCGTAAAATAATCCAAGTAAATGAAATCCGAAGCATACATGACAGAACTCTTATTGCGAAGAACGGCACGGATTTGATTCAGAAGTGGGTGGATGACGGAAGATGCCGCTATGTTGATGACAAAAAAATAACCGACTGGCAACTAGCAGCCGGGGTACAATTCCCCTTAGCGGTTCTCCAATCGGTTGATATTAATATACAGACAAAAACGCAGATTGTCAAGGCTTCTGAAATAATCCGAGAAATGCAAGAACAAAAGCCACTCCCCGACTGGCAACAGAGGCTCAATGCCACAATAAACCAGGCCGCAGAAATGGACGACTTGAAGGAATCGCTGAAAGTTGCCCTCTACGACAAGGCAGAGAAATTTACAGATGTCCCATTCAGTAGAGAAGGCTACGAACGCTTATTCACAGACGAAGTGGTGCAAACTCCCCTTGAGACAATTCATTTTGCCGACTACCAGTTTGACGTTAAAGACAAAGAAAAATTCATGTTAGCCGCTTATCAAGCACTTTCAAATCCTGACTTAATTTACAGCGAAACAATTAGCGAAAAAAATCTTCATTCAAAAAATTATGTCAAAACCTTTATTTTTGACAAAAACAAAAAGCAAGCTCTTGATGTCGTTGTTAAGACAGTAAATGGTCAAAAAATAATGATTTCAGCCCAAAAAAGAGAGC
>CAMHIV010000170.1 GCA_946185185.1 uncultured Treponema sp.
TCGGTTCTAGCCTTTATAATTTTCTTTATAAGTTCGTATTCAGGCTCTAAAGAATCGTATTCAGCTTTAATTTCAGGGTCTTTAAGCAATTCATTTTTTAAGTTCTCAAATTCACTCATGATTGTACCTCCGTACCAATTTCTTTTAAAAGATCTAAATCTCTTAAAACCTTTGCAATCTCCTTCTTTTGTAAAGACTTTATAAAATCTTCTACAGGAGCGCGACCATTCGTTGTTTTGTAAAACTTGATTTCGTATTCCATGTAAAATATATCTTATACGTTATATTATTGTCAAGCAAAATATAACCTAATTAGTTAACGCATTTACATGAAAAAAAATGACTTTCTCGCTAAAATTTATTCAATAAAATCCGGCTGAAGAACTTTTTCTTCCGAAAGGACTTCGGCACCTTCGCCAAAATTGAAAGTTATTTCACCGCCGATTATATCTGCAACAACGGTTCCACCTTTTACAAGAGCGCCAAAAAGAAGCTCATCAACAAGCGGGTCTGCAATACAGATTTCAACCGTACGGCTAAGATTTCTAGCTCCCATAGTTCTTGAATAACCTTTTTCCAAAAGATATTCTTCACATCTTTCTGTAACAAAGAGCTTTACTTTTTTTGCCAGAAGACGGGTTGCAATTTTCTTCCATTCTTTTCGAACTACATCGATAACCACATCTTTTTCAAGATGAGCAAACGGAACAATTCCATCCAGACGGTTACGAAATTCCGGAGAAAATTCTTTTTCAACGGCACTCTTTAATTCAAGACTGTCAGTTTCAAAGGTCGAAGAATTCTCTTCAAAATCAAATCCCAAAGATGGACGTTCCAAATCACGGGCGCCGGCATTACTTGTCATAATAATTATGCAGTTGCGAAAATCGGCTTTACGTCCCTGATTATCCGTCAAAAATCCGTAATCCAACACCTGAAGGAAAACGTTATAAATATCCTGATGCGCCTTTTCAATTTCATCAAAAAGCACAACTGCATGGGGATTTTTTCGGACATCATCTGTTAAAAGCCCGCCGCTTTCATAGCCAACATAGCCGGCCGGCGAACCAATCAAACGGCTAACAGTATGGCGTTCCTGATACTCACTCATATCGTAGCGCAAAAGAGGAACTCCAAGACTCGAAGCAAGACAGCGAGCAAGCTCGGTTTTTCCTACGCCGGTTGGACCAACGAACAAAAAGCTTGCATCTGGTTTATCCGGATTTTTAAGGCCAGCACGAGATTTTTTTACCGCGCGCACAACCATATCTACCGCTTTATTCTGCCCAAAAATCTGGGATTTCAAATCCTTTTCAAGTCCAAAAAGTTTATCCCGCTCACCGCCGGAAATATTTTCAACCGGAACATGCGCCATTTTTGAAATCACCCTGCGAATCAACGGAACACCAACAACTGCGGTTTCAGAAAAATCAGATTCCGCCGGAATTGTTTCATCGGTTAATTGGAGTTTTGTAATCGGGATTCCTTCAAAACCGCCGTTCTTCTTTATTTTTGCAAGAGCACCAGCTTCATCGATTATATCTACTGCCTTATCCGGAAGTCGCCGGTCAGTTAAATACTGCACAGAAAGCTTTACAGCCGCTTCTACCGCAGACTTCTGGTACTTAACCTTATGATATTCTTCATAACGCGGAATCAAACCATTAATAATCTTAATCGCTTCATCCTGACTTGGTTCAAGAATGTCGATTTTTTGGAAACGGCGGGCAAGAGCTCTGTCTTTTTCAAAATTCTTTGTGTATTCTTCAAAAGTTGTTGAACCGATTACACGCATTTTCCCGGAAGCAAGCACCGGCTTTAAAAGATTTGCCGCATCCATACTGGAATTGCCGTTTGTACCGGCTCCCATAATCATATGGATTTCATCGATAAACAAAATTGCATTCTTTTTTTTGGTAATCTCGTCTATAACAGCATGAAGGCGTTCTTCAAAATCTCCACGGAATTTTGCACCGGCCATAAGAGCGCCCAAATCCAGTGAAAACACCTGGCTTTCTTTTAAATCCTGAGGAACTTTTCCCTGCACAATCCGCTGACAAAGCCCCTGAGTTACAGCAGTTTTACCAACACCGGCATCACCAACATGAAGCGGATTATTTTTTACACGGCGGCACAAAATCTGAATCGTGCGCTCTATTTCATCTTTTCGGCCAACAAGCGTATCGTACTCGCCGTTTTTAGCAGCCTGAGTCATATCAACAGTAAATCGTTCCAGCGCGTTTTTGCGATTAGCCTGTGGATTCGGGATCATTCCGCTTAAATCATTTTGCTCTGTAACAGGTTTATTTGGATTATTCTGACTATTCCGCCTGATTTGAGAAAGCACTTCCAGAAGCTGCATGCGCTCAACGCCGTTTACCTGCATGTAGTAAGCACAGTAATTATTTTTTTCGTCGAGCATACTTACGAGAACGTCAGAAATATCCACAACCGTGCAATCACTGGAAACACAATGAAAAACCGCCCTGTTCATCACCGACTGAAAGCCAACTGATTCTATCGGATTTTTATTCTGAGCAGTTTCTTCAAAAAGACAGGGAACCTTTGATTCAAGATAATACTTTAAATCACTTTTAAGTTTTTCAATATTCGCACCGCTAGCATTTAAAATCTGGCAGGCAGCATCCGTTTCCAGAGCGGCAAGCAAAAGATGTTCCGGTGTATAAAATTCGTGCTTATAGCGCTTTGCAATCATCAACCCTTCAGAAAGAATCTTTCCTAATATCGTACTTATTTTCATTCTTTTTCTACCTCAACTTTAAGCGGAAACCCACTCTTTCTTGCACGAGTAGTAGCAATGCTCGCCCGTGTAACTGCAATGTCATAAGTGTAAACTCCAACAACAGCCCGCCCCGATTTATGAACAAGCTCCATCAATTCCACTGCTTCCGTTTCGTTTTTATGAAAAACTTCTATTAAAATCTGAACAACAAAATCCTTTGTAGTGTAATCGTCGTTATAAAAAACAACGCAACATTCAGGAGGAATTTCAAAAGTTACCGCTTCTGTTACTGCGGAATTTTGACTTGAATTTACAGCTTCATCTGACATGGTTTAAATATAACACAATTTGTTTGACTTGTGAAAAAAAGATTCCGATAAATCAGTATGGCAAAAAAGAATTTTCTTTCAAAAATAAAAATCACTTACAACGCACCAGTCACTCTCACTTTCTCACTCATATCCGCTTTTATTCTTGTTATAAACATGATTTCAAAAGGAACTGTAATTCCTTCTTTTTTTACTGCGCCGGGAAATATAAAATCTTCCATGCCGTTCAATCCTTCTTCCGCGTTGGATTATTTCCGGCTTTTTTCGCACGTTCTAGGACACAGCGACTGGAATCATTTTTTAGGAAATATGGCATTCATTCTGCTTCTGGGACCTGTTATCGAAGAACGATATGGCTCTGCAATTCTTTCTATAATGATGAGTGTAACCGCACTTGTAACCGGAGTATTGAACTCTTGTCTAAGTCCAGCAGCTTTATTGGGCTCAAGCGACATTGCATTTATGATGGTATTACTGGCATCCTTCACTTCGATTTCAAAAAATCAGATTCCGCTTTCTTTTATTCTAGTTTTGATTCTTTATATCGGGCGCGAAATTATAAGTTCTGGGGCTAACCAGAACATTTCCACCCTTGCACACATTGCCGGAGGCCTCTGCGGAAGCCTTTTTGCGTTTCTTGCAACACCGCGTCCAAAAGCAAGCAAGACAAGCTCGAGTGAAAAAACTAGTTCTGCAAAATCAATAAAGGAACGTATTGCAGAAATAGACGCACAAAGCCCAAGATTTGCCAAAAACAAAAAAACCGATTACGCCGAGTCAGACTCAACAGTAATCGGTTCTATAGAATTATAAGTACTCAACCATCAGTACTTAACCATTAATTGCTCGTACACTCAAAACGCTTTCTGAATCGTTGAGTTTTGCAATCAAATCATCGCCAACTTTTCCGTCTACGTCGATGAGCGCATATGCAGCGTCTCCGCGGTTCTGGTCAACCATGCCGGCAATATTCAATTTTGCTTCACCCAAAACGCTTGTAAACTTTGCAATCATGTTTGGAACATTTTTGTGAGCAATGCACAAGCGTGTTCCACCAGCTGGAATTGCCTGATCAAGACAAGTTTTTGGATAGTTTACAGAATTTACGATATTTCCGTTTTCAAGGAAGTCTTTAAGCTGTTTTGCAGCCATAACAGCACAGTTATCTTCTGCTTCCGGAGTTGAAGCACCAAGATGTGGAAGAACGATGATGTTTTTCTTGTTCAAAAGTTCTTCGCTTGCAAAGTCTGTTACAAGACATGCAACCTTTCCGCTTTCTACAGCAGCAAGCATATCAGCGTTGTTTACAAGACCACCGCGGGCAATGTTCAAAATACGAACACCGTCTTTCATCATTTTAAGTGTGCTTGCGTTAATCATTCCCTTTGTATCGTTTGTCTGTGGAACATGGATTGTGATGTAGTCACAGTTCTTGTAGATATTTTCAAGAGTTTCAGAGTGCTGAACGTTGTGATCAAGGCTCCATGCAGCGTTAATTGAAAGGAATGGGTCGTAACCGATTACGTTCATTCCAAGTTTAATAGCTGTATTAGCAACCATTGCACCGATTGCACCAAGACCGATTACACCAAGAGTTTTTCCCTTAAGTTCTGGTCCAACAAACTGGCTCTTTCCTTTTTCAGCCAAGTCAGGGATTTCATCTCCCTTACCAGCCAAGCCGTTTGCCCATGCGTTTGCATAAATTGCAGGACGGCTAGAAAGCAAAAGTGCAAGAATTACAAGTTCCTTTACAGCGTTAGCATTTGCACCAGGAGTATTGAATACAACAACACCCTTTTCTGTAAGTTCAGGAATAGGAATATTGTTTACACCTGCACCTGCGCGGGCAACAGCCTTTACATTTGCAGAAAGTTCCATTGAGTGCATGTCTGCAGAACGAACAAGAATAGCATCAGGATTGTTGATTTCTGAAGCAATTTCATAGTTATCGCGGTCAAGCTGGTTCAAACCACAGGCTGCGATTTTATTTAATGTTTGAATTTTGAATGACATAATTATTCCTTTTTGTGGCTTTGGCAGCCACACCGCCTTTTTTTGGGGAGAGAGAAAACCCTCTACTCAGAAGCGGGGTTTCCTCTCTCCCCAAACCCCTCTCTTCTTCCCAGCACTGCTTAGGGCTCTGCCCTAAGAACCCGTGCGAATGAAGGTCACTTCGTTCCCCATTCGCATGCTTTCAGCACTTTCGTTATTTATCTAGTTATTTTTAGCAAATTCTTTCATGAAATTAACTAAAGCTTTTACACCTTCAATAGTCATTGCGTTGTAGATAGAAGCGCGCATACCACCTACAAGGCGGTGACCTTTGAGGTTTACAA
>CAMHIV010000171.1 GCA_946185185.1 uncultured Treponema sp.
CTCAGATTTTACCTTAAAAATATTCTTCCGCGATTTAAGGCTGATCACGGACTTATTCCACGTTTTTCGTTCCCGGGATTTTTATTCCGTTCTTCCTGTGGAATTTTTGAATCACTTTCGCAGTTCAATGATGCAAAAAACTGGGTAAATAAAAATAAATACAGATTTCAGCGCGATATTCAATATTTGATTGAAAACTGGACGGATTTAAAATGACAGAAAAAAAGGAACTTTCGATAATCATTCAGTGCAGACTCTCTTCAACTCGTTTACCGGGCAAGGCTTTAAAAGATCTTGGCGGTAAAACCGTTTTTGAATGGTCGTTAGACAGTATGAAGAAGGTTAAGGCCGATTCGTACATGGTTGCCACCGATGAAGCTTCCTACGATACTTTGGCGCCCCTTGCCAGAAAGCACGGCTGGGAGATTATGAAAGGTCCCCTTGACGATGTTCTTGAACGCTATTGCATGGCGATTAAGCAGACTGGTTGTAAAGCCGTTCTCCGCGCAACTGCTGATAATCCCTTTCTTTTTTACGAAGCTGCAGAAGCTTTGGTTCACGAGTTTTACAAGCAGGAAAAAATTGCTCACTGTGATTACATGACATGGACCGGACTTCCTCACGGTTCCGGAGTTGAAATTTTCTGGGCGTCTTCACTTTTAAAAGCCAGTTCAGAAACTTCAGATCCTTTTGACAGGGAACATGTTGGCCCTGCTTTGTATAATCACAAAGATAGATTCACTTCATTGTTTTATAAGGCCCCTTCGCGTTTTTATTATCCGGATTTCCGCACAACCATCGATACCAGTGCAGATTACCGCAGGGCACTTGCTGTTGTAAGCCGCCTTTCCGGTGGAATTGCGCCCGATGAACCTTATACCACAGAACAGATTTTAAGTGCCGTTCGTGAACCGGAAGTGCACGATACAATTCTTTTTTATCCAAGTACAAAAAAAGGGCAGGGAACCGGTCATTTGCGCCGAAGTCTTTACTGTGCTATTGAAACAGGCGGTTTTGTTTATATTCCCGAAAATCCTGAACTGGAAGAAACTGCAGCCCTTATCCGCGAATTCGAAGAAAAGGGCTTAAAGGATTACCAGATTGTTCATAAGTTCCCGGAAATCAATGAATATGCCCTTATCGTTTCGGATGCATTTAAACTTGATGGCGAAACAGCGGCAAAGCTTAGTGAACGGGCAACCTTGTGTGCAATAGACGAAGGGGGAGATAAAACTGAATATTGCGACTATCTTTTTGATATTCTTCCGTCGTATAAACTTGAACGGGAAGCAAATATTCAAGAGCCGTCGTATATCGAACGGGCAAAAAATATAAAAAGTTCCCGTCCGTCTTCTTTTGAAAAAATTCTTATTTCTTTGGGCGGCGAAGATCCGGCTTCTCTTGCTCTTCCTGCGGCAAAATATTTTTCAGCTGTAACAGCAGGAAAGGCAGCCATTACTGTTATTGCTTCTGATGGAAAATATGAAAATGAACAGGTTCCGGGAGTACAGTTTGTTCCTCCGATAAAAAATCTCAAAGAGCATCTTTTTGAATATGATTTAGTTGTAACTCATTATGGTTTTACCGCTTTTGAAGCTTTGAGTGCAAACTGCGCAGTAATACTTCTTCCTACTACAAAATTGCACGAAAACCTTGCAAAAAAATATGGATTTCTCTGTCTTTCAAAAAGCAACCTTGAAAATCCTTCGTCATCGCAGATTTTTGCAAGTCCAGAGCTTTTGTTCCCGAAATTGGATTTTAACGGTGACAATAAATCTCTTGCCGGAAAATTAAAAAAACTTTCGCATGGAAGACGTTATGCCTGCCCGGTTTGCGGAGTTCATTCTTTTCAAAACGAAGTTGTTGCAAGAACTTCGGAACGAACTTTCAGACGCTGTTCAAAGTGTTCTATGATTTACATTTCCTGGAACAATGCTTCTCCGATGAAATATGAAAAAGAATATTTTGCCGATCAGTACAAAAATCAGTATGGAAGAACATATCTTGAAGATTTTGACCACATTAAAAGTGCCGGAATAAAAAGAATACAGGAAATAAACGGAATTCTCCGTTCAAAAAATGTTTCGTCTCCAAAAATTCTGGATATTGGTTGTGCTTACGGTCCGTTCCTTTCTGCGGCTGCTGAAAGAGGCTGGCTCCCGTATGGAACGGACATTGCAAAAGATGCAGTAGAATTTATCCGCTCATCTTTGCTTTATCCGGCTGTAGTATCTTCTTTTCCGGAATTTGAACCTGCCAGTGAATTCGGCATAAATCAATTTGACGCCGTTACAATGTGGTACGTTATCGAACATTTTGCAGATTTAAAAAGTGTTCTGGAAAAAATTTCTTCCCTGGTAAAACAGGGCGGCGTTTTTGCTTTTTCAACACCGAGTGCAGAAGGCGTTTCCGGCAGAAAAAATCGTGCAGATTTCTTTAAAAACAGTCCGTCTGATCATTTTACAATCTGGGAACCTTCAAAGGTAAGTAAAATTTTAAAACCATTCGGCTTCGAAGTTGTAAAAATTGTTTCAACCGGGCATCATCCGGAAAGATTTCCAAAAATACAAGAAAAAAAAGCTTCAAAAGATGACTTTATTTTTAAATATTACAGTACACTAAGTAAAGTTCTAAAATTAGGCGATACTTTTGAAGTTTATTGCCGAAAGATTTAAAATAGGAATTGTAAGATGCAGGAAAAATCTGTTTTGATATTGGGTGCCGGCCTTATGCAAAAACCGGCAATAATTTCAGCTAAAAATTTGAACCTTCATACTTTTGTAATTGACGCAAACCCATCAGCAGAGGCAGTTTCGTATGCAGATGATTTTTGTCGGATTGATTTAAAAGATCGTGAAGAAATTTTGCGCTATGCCGCAGAATTAAAAGAAAAAGCAAACTTGAAAGGAATTTTTACAGCTGGAACAGATTTTTCTTCAAGTGTATCTTATGCTGCCGAAAAACTGGGTTTTCCTTCTCATTCGTTCGAAGCTTCTCTCAATGCAAGCATAAAAAGCAGAATGAGAACCTGTTTTAAGAATGCTGGTGTTCCCTCCCCAGAATTTTTTACTATTTCAAAGGATTCAGTTTCTGTAGAAAAGCTTAAGTTTATCACTCAGTCTCTCGGATTTCCCTGCGTTGTAAAGCCTGTCGATAACATGGGTGCCCGTGGCTGCCGCATGATTCGAAACGAAAATGAAGTTATGCCTTCCGTTTCTGTGGCTCTTGAAAATTCCCGTTCAGGTACTGCAATCATTGAAAAATACATGGAAGGTCCGGAATTTTCCATTGACGCTATCGTTTATAACGGCACTGTAACAATTACGGGCTTTGCCGACCGCCATATTTTCTATCCGCCGTATTTTATTGAAACCGGCCACACAATGCCGACCGCACTTTCTGATGAAAGCAAAAAACTTGAACTAATTTCATGTTTTGCCGCAGGAATAAATGCTCTTGGTCTTACCACAGGAGCAGCCAAAGCGGATATAAAATACACAAAAAATGGTGCAGAAATCGGTGAAATTGCAGCCCGGCTTTCCGGCGGTTACATGTCCGGCTGGACTTATCCTTATTCTTCCGGCTGTAATCTTACGGAGCAGGCATTAAAAATTGCAGTAGGAGAAGAGCCTGACTATATTTTGAAAAACCGTTTTCCTCTTCCTGTCAAAGACAGTCCGTTTGAACTTTTCATTTTGCCTTCAGAAAAGGTAAGTGCAGAACGCGCATGGATTTCAATTCCCGGAAAAATCAAATCGATTGACGGACTTGACGGCGCTTCGAAAATTTCCGGAATAAAAAATGTATTTCCTCGTGCCGTAAAAGCCGGTGATGAAATTGATTTCCCAAGAAACAATGTTCAGAAATGCGGAAATGTAATTTCCCTTAATTCTGACTATGATTTAAGCGTAAGTGAAGCAGAAAAATCCTGTTCGAAAATTCTTATCCGCCTGGAACCAGATAACCCAAAAACAGACGACTTTCTAAATGGTAAGACTCTTCCCGACGAAGAAGGGTTCCCGCCGGCAGCTTTTTCCGCATTTTCAAAGCTTTCCGATTTTTCACTTCCTTCAGAAATCCCGGAAAACGAAAGCGTGCTGAATAACTTGAGCCCGGAATTCCTTGAACTATTAAAATCCCCGGAACGCGACTGGAATTATCTTACCGCATATGAAACTGCTCATCGGTTTGATCTGCTTGTTCCAATTCATCCGTCTCTCGATGGGAAAAAATTCTGGAGTGCGCTTTTAAAAGGTGGCATTCAGGGCGCAATTTATATTTCAGATTCAATTTAATTTTCCGAATATAGAAGTATGAAACTTTTAAAAAAATTATTTTTTTCTGCAGCCTTTGCCCTTACATTTTTTGTTAATGCAGAAAACAATCTTTCTCTCATAGATAAAGCCGCTGCTTCCGGTATGATTTTCTACTGGGATACGCTTTCCGAATCAGGAATACTCGAAAAGGGCGGACACCAGCTTTCTTTCAGAATTGACGAACCTCTTATGATGCTCGACAGTACGGCTCTTGTAATAGTTGATGCACCTTCAATGGAAAACGGCGTTGTTAAAGTTTCTCAGGATTTTTTAACTACCGCGGAACAGTATTTTAAAGAAAGCGAAGATGGAAACGGATTTAAAATCGGCGCGATTCTTATCGATCCTGGTCACGGAGGGAAAGACCCTGGAGCTGCCGGAAACTTTAAAGTAAACGGAAAAAACGTAAAGGTGCAGGAAAAAGATGTTGTTCTTTCAATCGGAAAAACTCTTTCCCAGAAATTAAAAGAAGCCTATCCTTCAAAGCAGATTCTTATGACCCGTTCAAACGATACTTACCTCAAGCTTTCTGAACGAACGGATATTGCAAACGGAGTAAAGCTTGCTCCAAACGAAGCGATTATTTACGTTTCGATCCATGCAAATGCTTCCCTCGATAAAAAATCAAGCGGCTATGAAGTATGGTATCTTTCTCCGGGTTATCGCCGAACCGTACTTGATAAATCTCAAACTGAAGAAGATAAATCTCTGTTCCCGATTTTAAATTCCATGATGGAAGAAGAATATACTGCAGAAAGTATTTTGATTGCAAAATTTATTATGGACGGACTTGAACCGCAGATTGGAAAAGATTCAAAAGCCCGGGGAATCAAAGCAGAAGAATGGTTCGTTGTTAAAAATTCAAAGATGCCTAGCGTTTTGATTGAAGTTGGCTTTGTTACAAATGAAAAAGAAGCCTTGAATTTGAATAATCCTGCTTACTTGCAAAGAGTCTCAACTGGAATATATAATGGAATAAGTGCTTTTGTAACACATTTTGAACGTTCAAGGGGATTTACTTCTAAAAATGACTGAAAAACTTCCTAAATTAAAGAATTCTTCGTGGATCATTCTGCTTG
>CAMHIV010000172.1 GCA_946185185.1 uncultured Treponema sp.
GTTTGTGAAGCTGTAATATCTCCAATTGCATATATTAATAATTGTTTTAATTTGTATTTCCACCGTCAGTATTTTTTTCAAGTTCTTTTTTTAAGTCACTGATATTGGTAAATGTATCAAGTTTTGCTTCAAAATCCTCTGTATCAAATACTTTTACAATTGGCTTATCACCTGTTTCTGTTGTTGCATATTCATTTAAGAATGCATCTTCTTCACTCTGTGGAGGAATTACTGGAAGGGAAACAGAACGAGTATCAGAATCTGTAAGTAAATAACTGATATTTCTTACTTCACGGTCAATGTTTCCCATATAATTATGCATAGTAATGTTCTGAATACTCTTTGAATAAGAACTTGTATCTATCTGTTCTGCATCTTCATTTCCTTCTACAATAGGAATATTATTTAGGTTCTTTTCAAGGTTTACCAACGATTCCTGAAGTTCCTTTGGTTTATGAAGTACTGATAGACTGAAATTTGTATTTGGCATTGTTCCAGTATGGTCTACAACAAAACTCTTTCCTTCAAAAGGAACCCTTGTTGCTACAGGCACATATGCTACACCAAGTTTCGATACCTTATAGTTTCTGCGAATATTTTTTTTCGCTTCTTCATAAGAGGCTACTAAACTTTCGAAATTATCAAAATCCTTTTTTGCTTTGTTTTTCTTTACAAGATTTATAATTGCAGTAATACCACAACCTAAGAAAACACAACCAAGGATTACTGCAGCAACGATTATTTCTAGAATAAAGGTTATAATACCTCCGATTAGTGCAGCACCTCCAATAGATGCTGTTACAATTGAAATTATTTTATGTTTACGCTGTCTTTCTTGAGAAGTATTTTTATTATTTGTTGCTTCCTCGATTTTGTTTTCTAAATCGATTTCTTCTTCAACAATTTTTTCTGCTGCCTTCTTGTAATAATCAAAAAGGACTCGGGCCTCATCTTCATAAATATTTGAAGATTCCTTAAAGATTTTTCCTGTCATTAGTTCTACTCCTTATTTTTTAACAGTTTTCTTTGATTAATCAAATTTGTGAGTTCTGTGATTTTAGAATCCATTTCACCAGGAGTGAGAGTAGATTCTGTAAGAACATTTGCGGAAATGATAAGTTTCATTTCTAATTTGGAAGCTAAATCTGTGTCAACTGGAGACATATATCTAACATCTTCACAAAGCTTTTTGATTGCATTCTTCTGATTATTAAGTTCATAACTCCACATATCTGTTTTAAGATTTAACATTTCAAAAGCAGACTTTAATTCTGCAATTTTTGAAAGAGATTTTTCTTCTTGAGCCTGAACATTTCCAATGTGATTTCCTGCGAAATAGCCAAAATATACAAATATTGCTGCAAAAAAGAAAACAATTAATTCAACAAGAATTGCGATTCGAATAGAAACTTTTTCATTCAGGGTTAAAATTGCAAATGTAATTGCAACTATTTCGAATACGATAACACTAATCCATATATTTACTGTTGAAGTTATCTTAGTATTAATTGTTTTAGATGTAATAGAACTAAAAAAGAAGGGAACAAAGAAAACAAGATAGCAAATAACAATTTCTGCCCAGAAAAATTTTTGATTTGCTTCTAGTCCATCTTCTGGGAAGGGATAGTTTACAATTGCAAATGCAACTCCAACAATAATAAGCCCACCGATAAATAATAAAGTTCTAAAAATATCTAATTGCTTAGAATTCATATTAATCTCTCCTTACATTCTGTTTCCACAATTTGGACAAAACTTGGTTCCTGCAGGAACATTAGTTCCACAACGAGAACATGCATTACCATTCATCATGTTATTCACTGTATTTTGCCCTTGAAGACTAGCTCCGCAAACAGCACAGCGTTTAGCGTTTTCATCATTATCTCTTCCACAGACTGGGCAAGGATTATAAGGATCTCCACAATGAGGACAGAATCTATTGCTTGAAGGAAAGCTTTTACCACACCTAGAGCAGAATACAGTTGATTTCTGATTTATAGGAGAACTACCAGACTGTTGAGCAAAATTACCATTCCCAGTTGGAGACATCATGGCACTTCCCATACCTGGATTGCCATTTAATCCACCTCCCATCATCATTGCAGCCCCAATCATTCCTATACCACCTCGACTATTTTGAACTGCATTGTTTACGGTTCCAAAACTCTGTTTCTGCTGCCATGTATATCCAGCAATGTTCTGGGCACTTCTGTCGCTCATTGCATCAGCGATTTTCTTTCCATCTGGTGTTGAAGTGTCCAAATCAACAGATGTGACATAAAAACCTGTTAATTCAAGTCCATATTCGTCCCAGAATTGCTTTAGTGGATCAGAAATGAAAGTAGATAATTGATCAAGGTAAGCAGCAATTTGCATAACTCCTACATGATTTGCTGTCATATAGGTGACAATAGCACTATTGGTTTTTGCTACTAATGGACCCATGAAATGATCTGTGAGTTGAGCAGAATTAAATGTATTTAATGTTCCTACAAGTTTTACAAGAAATTTTTCTGCATCACGGATTTTTACACCGTAACGTCCTTTTGCAACTATAGGAAGCATTTGTCCATAATCTGCATCCATAATTCTTACAGATGTTGTTTTCCAATCTATTGTTAATGGAGCTGCTTTATTTACGAACCAAACTTCTGCTGTAAATGGATTTTTCTTTCCAAATGGAATTCCAAATAGGTTATGCAAAATTGGTAGGTTTTCTGTTGAAAGAGTATGTTTTCCAGGTCCAAACTTCCCTAAAATTTGTCCTTTAGAAAAAAATACAGCTTCTTGACTTTCTCTAACGATAAGTTGTGTAGCTGTTGTTAAATTTTGTTCAGGATAGCGCCAGGCAAAGATATCGTTACTTTGAGGTTGCCATTCCACGCAATCGATTATGGCCATAAAAGTCTCCTTTATAAGATTGGTGATAATTATCAATCAATTAAAAATAATTGGTAATTAACTATTTTACCACATTAAATGGGAATTGACAATTAAAAAGTGCATAATTGAAAAAAATCCATAAACTATATGTTATGGGCTTTTGGGATAATGTTGTTATTGAATTAGATTATTTAGGAATGACAAATAAATCGCTTGCTGAAAAATGTGGATTTGATGCGTCAAATATTGGAAGAGGAATAAAACTCGGTAGTGCACCATCTGTAGAAACTGCTGTAAAAATAGCAAAAGAACTTAATGTTTCTGTAGAATACTTAGTAACTGGGAATGATCCAAATTTAAAATTAAAACATAATAATAATGAAATTCAACTGCTTCACAAATATTCTTCAACCTTAAAAGATTTAGATTCATTACCTGATCAGGCAAGAAAACCCGTTATATCTCTTATTGAGAATTTAAGAGATGAATTTTCTCAATAATCTTCCATACTAATTGATTCAGAAACGCTTTGCCTTTTTTATTATACCCAATAAGGTATCCTTAAGTTTCTGAATTGAAATCCACCCCTTTACAAATCAGCCGAGGACCCGTGATTCCGTCGTTGCCATTGTCGGTGTTGTGTTCACTGTGATTGGCAAGACCAATCAGGAGGGGCTCTAAATTGCTCAAAAATAACAAAAAAAGCCACGAAAACAGGACTCTTAGTTCCTGATTTCACAGCTTGCAAGATTGCGAACGGCTACTTTCTTCTACTATTATCGCTCTATATCCGATATTCTGCGGATGGACCTTTGATTCATTCTCTGCTGGCGGGATTCAATCTGCCAGTCAAGGCTTCCGTTTTCCCATCTGCTTTCGTATTCGTCAAAAGTCTTTGTTCCGTTACGGTCCATGTCATCGGCTAACTGTCTGAACTCGCTTGCGGTTCTTCCCTGAAGGAAGTTCTTAAAGCAGCTGATTGCATGATGGAGTTTTGCAACAACTTTCTGACAGCGGTCCGTAAAATTGGATACGGCATAATCAACCTTATCTGTCCAGGAAGCTTCTGAAGAATACATTTCAGTTTTTAGCTGCCGGCCGATATCTGACACGTTGATTTTAATCTCTTCCCAAAATAATAAAAAAGGCTTTCAAAACTGTCTAAGCAGAATTGAAAGCCTTTGAAGTTTAATCCTTTAGTTTGTAATTTGCATACTTTCCTTTTTGATTAGGAACAAGTTTGCCTTCTGCAAGTAACTTTTTAATTTGTGAATAAGCTTGTCCACCGGTAATCTTAAATAAATCCATAACATCTTCTTTTGTGATTATTCCATCTTGCTGATTAGCAAGTTTAAGAATCAATTCTGGATAGCGAACTGCATCAATATCCGTCTGTCTAACATATTTTGCACTTTCGTTATTCTGCTTATAAACTTTCGCGCTCAGAATGTAAGAACGATGAGCTCCGTTTCCGATTGCTTCTACAAGTCCGGCTTCAACAAGATTTTCTATTGTGGTAATTGTACGAGTCTTATTAATATGGACAACTTCACTTAATCTCTCTATATTTACTCTGCGTTCACTTCGAATGGTAGAAAGAATCATCAATGCATTTATTGAAAGAGGGCGGTCTCTTCTGTTCTGTTCATCAGCTATCATCTTTGTAAACTGCATATCAGGATTTGCACGTGGCACAAAAAGCTTAACTATTGATGATGTACTTTCTGAATAATCAGGCCAAGGGCGTCCATAAAGAATTGAACCTTCGTAAATCCTATCGATGCCACGGCCAGTTTTTTCAACCATACCAGTTCGTTTTAATACATCTGATAAACAAGGATTTCTTCCATGAGGTTCAACGGAAATTAGGTTTTCTGCATTTACACCTTCGATGAATCCACCCTGGCTAGAAATTGTCATTCCTTCATCATCGATTAAAACTCTGACTTGGCCTAACTGTGTATAATCGCGATGGCCAAAAGCATTTAATAAACCTTCACGGAATGCCGCAAGAGTAAACTCAGGGACTGGAATTCTAAAAAGACCGTACTCCATTTCTTTCTCAGGATTCCAGGCTGTAAAGTATGTGGAAAATCTTTCAAAAATTTTACCTACAGGTTCGTTTGAAGTTTCGTTTATTTTTACATTTGTTCCCGATAAGACTTGAAATGATGCTCTGTGGGTTGGCATAAAGCGTTTTAAACTTTCAGTTTTTCCAAGGAAAAGTAATCCTGTTACAGTTGGTATTGTTTTTCCATTTTCTTCTGCAACAAAGTGAAGTGCTTTATAAAAGTCTTCCTTATTCAATTCAAGCAAAGATTTATCACTTCCAGGGTTATTTTTAATAATACTTCTCAGGTGCTCAAATTCTAGAATATCTAAATTATTCTCTATGCATTTATTATAACCCATTTCCAATATTTGGGGATTGGCATATAGGTCATCCGCATCAATGAAAGTGACATAATCACCTCTTGCTTGCAATCCTGCATAAATTCTGTTGTATAAA
>CAMHIV010000173.1 GCA_946185185.1 uncultured Treponema sp.
TTCTCTTTTGGATGAAGTTCTTGTTTTACAGCAGGATTTACGGAATGCCGTAAATGAAAAGGACTGGACAAAGCTTATGTCTGTCATCTCTTCAATCAACTTAAAAATGGATTCTTTTAATCATCTTGATGAAGAACGCGAAAAATGTGCTGCTTCCCAAAAGGATGATTCTGAAATATTAAATCTTCTTTCTGAAGTTAGAGGAAAACTCGTTCGTACACGAACAGAAATAAAGCTCTTGGCGATTATATCAATATCACACGTAATTTTGTTCAGGGAATAATTGATACTGCTCTTCCTCAGAGCAGGGCAAAGGTTTATTCAAGAAGCGGAAGTATAGTTAGAAATCAACCTCAGAGCGTGGTTGTAAATCAGCTTTACTAAATTTGATTAGACTTTATTCGAGAGGAAAAATATGGGTTCAACATTTTCAGGAATTGAATTAGGTAAAAGAAGCATAATGGCTCATACAGATGCCATCACAACTGCAGGTCACAATATCTCTAATGCAAATACAGAAGGGTATTCCCGTCAGAGAGTTCAGTTAAAGGAATTTGATCCTCTTTACAATCCTGGATTGGAACGCCCTGAACGCCCTGGAATGATTGGTCAGGGAATTGATGTTCAGAGTATTAACCGCGTTCGTGACGAACTTCTTGATCAGCGCATTACTGAAAGCCAGAATACTGAATCATACTGGCAGACTCGAAGTGATTATTACACAATGATTGAGCAGATATACAATGAACCTGATGAAATTTCTATCCGCTCAAATATGGATAAATTCTGGGAAAGCTGGCAGGAACTTTCTGTTCATCCTGAAAGTCAGGCTGCTCGTCAGGCTGTTGTAAGCCGTGGAGAATCTCTTACAGACTCTATCCGCTCTAAGTGGGATAATCTTATGGGCGTTGGAAATCTTTTGAACGGTGATATCGAAGCTACTGTAAAACAGGTAAATGATATTGCAAACCAAATTGCCAGTGTTAATGGTGAAATTGTTCGTTCAAAAGCAATGGGTGATAATCCAAATGATTTGCTTGATAGACGAGACTTGCTTGTTGATAAGCTTTCAAAACTTGCAAATATTACAACTGACCGCCGCGATGCCGATGAGTTTATGGTTCACCTTGAAGGTCGCGTTCTTGTTCAGGGATCGATTGCAAGAAATTTTGAACTTGTAACTCCTGTTGATAACAACGGATATGACAAACTTATCTGGAAAGATACAAAGGAAGATGCTTTTGTATCGGGCGGAAAGCTTGGCGCCTTGATTGAACTTCGCGATGTAGATGTTAGAAATGAAATTCAGTCATTGAACACAATGTCGATGAATTTTGCTGACCTTGTAAACGATGTTCATAGAAATGCATACGGCGCAAACAATGTTACTGGACTTGATTTCTTTACTCAACGTTCTTTTGTTGAAAATGTAAACGGTAATTTTGACCGCGATGGTGACGGAACTTTGGATCATTCTTATATTTTCCGCTTTACAGGAACAACTACTCTTAATCCTCAGGAACAGATAGGTCTTGAAGGTGTTATGACATTAAGTGGCCCAAGTGGAAATGTATCGGTTGCATATCATCCGACAGATACAGTAGAAACCGTAATTAACCGCATTAATGATTCAAACGGCGAAGTAAAAGCTTATCTGGATAGAAATAATAATCTTGTTTTGAAGGCTACAACTGCAAAAAATATTGAAAATCCTGATTTTGTAATCCGCCATGTTGAAGATTCAGGATTTTTCCTTACAGGATATTCAGGTATTTTGAAGGAAAGTGGTGCAGCCGGCGCTTATGATTATGCTTCTGCTGACGCTGTAAATTCGCTTAATGGTGCTCAGTTTGCAGTAAGTCCTGTATTGAATCCAGCGGGATATATTGAAGTAAATCAGGCTATCAAAAATGATGTTCTTAGCGTGGCTGCTGCATTTAAAGATCTTTCTGGAAATGTAAATAGCGGAGATGCCCGTGCTGCTGTAGAAATTGCATCTATCCGAAATACAAAAGTTATGATCGGACATGAACGCACTTTTGATGATTATTTTGCTGACAGTGTAACAAATGTTGGGCTTAAGGGTGAACAGGCAGAAATGAATCTTAACAGCCATATGGCAATGATGAACGATTTGCGTTCATTGAGAGATTCAATCAGCGGTGTAAATATCGATGAAGAACTTGCGGATATCATTAAATTTCAGCATGGATATAATGCCGCTGCAAAGTTTGTTACTGTTTGGGATAGTCTTCTTGATACAGTAATAAATCGTCTTGGTGTTTAATTTTGAATTAAGTTGGAATAAAGAGGTAAGATATGCATAGAATCAGTTCTAGTATGAATAATATGGATACACAGAGCGCACTTCGTCTGCAGGAAAGCCGTTTGAATCGTGCAAATAACCAGATTGGAAGCCAGCGCAAAATTCAGCAGCTTAGAGATGATCCTCTTGCTGCCGGACATCTTGTTCGATATCAGTCGTATCTTGACCGCGTAAATACATTTGAAAAAAATGCAGCAACTTTGACTGACCAGTTTGCTTTGCGTGAAGGTTACATGAATAATTCTTTGGAAATCATGCAGCGTGTTCGCGAACTTGCAATTACCGGCGCAAATGGTGTTTATACAGAAGATGACATGCACAACATGGCTTCGGAAGTAGATGAGCTTTTAAAAGAACTTGTTCAGAATGCAAATGCAATTTCATCGGATGGAAATTCAATTTTTGGCGGAACTAACCTTAAGAGTACAGCTTTTGAAATTGAAATGGGAACTGTAGAAGGTTCAGGTGTTCCTCTTATCGAAAGTGTTCGCTACAACGGAAATGTTGATTCAAATAAAATCGAAGTCGATGAAAACAAATACATGGAAGTTGATAACGCTGGAAACCGCACTTTCTGGGCAGAACAGCAGAGTATTTTTGGCGGACGCGATGCTACCAGCTGGCAGGCTTCCGGCGATGGAATCATTAGCGTTGATGGTGTTCAGATTGCAATTAACGCAGGAGACAATGTATATGCACTTGCTGCCAAAATCAATGAAAGTGGTGCTGCAGTAAGAGCTTCTATCGATCCTGTTTCAAACGGGTTGAATCTGGAAACAACAGATGCCCGCCAGCTTTGGCTCCAGGATGTAAAAGGATCTTCTTTAAATGAACTTGGCATTATAAAAGATTCAAGTCAGAAACCTCCGTACAATCTCGGAAACAGTGTCCGCGTTAGCGGTGGTTCAATGTTCGATACAGTGATTGCTTTCCGAAATGCTCTTCTTAAGGGTGATCACGAAACTATCGGTGGTCGTGTTCTTGGAGCATTAGACAGTGGAATCAGCAACCTTGTTACTCGAATTGCAAAGTCCGGTTCTGAATATGAACGGGCTCAGCTTAATGTTCAGAGAAATTCTGCATCAGCACTTGCAGTAACTCAGCAGGTCAGCCGGGAAGGTGATCTTGATTTTACAAAGGCTGTTACAGATATGAAAATGCTCGATTACGCTTATCAGGCAACTTTGAGCAATGCAGGAAAAATGTACAACAATACTTTATTAAACTATATGAGGTAGGATTAAGACATGGAAGTTTTAACAAAGGCGAAAGGATGTGTAGAAGTCACTGAAAAACAGCTGGTCGAATTCCCTGACGGAATAATGGGATTCGAGCAGTATAAAAAATATGCACTCATAAACTCTGAATATGAGCCTTTTATCTGGCTTCAGTCACTTGATGACGCAAATCTTGCTTTTTTGCTGGTAGATCCGTTTTTAATCTGTTCGGATTACGAAGCAGATATTGATGATGCAAGCTTGAAATACATTGGAATTGAATCTCCGGAAGATCTGGTTGTAATGACAATTGTAACAATTCCTTCTGATGGTTCTGCTATTACAGCAAATTTTCTTGGCCCGATTGTAATCAACCGAAAGAATAATAAGTGTATTCAGGTTGTTCTTAATGACAACCGCTGGACTACAAAGTTTGACATTGTATCGTCATTAAAAAAGAAGGGGGAGTAGAATGCTGATACTTTCCCGAAAAACAGACCAGTCGATAAAAATTGGAGACGATATCACAATTACTATCATTGAAATTCATGGTGATCAGGTAAAAATCGGTGTTGAAGCTCCAAGATCAGTAAAGGTTTTCCGCCAGGAAGTGTTTAATGCTATCAAGACAGAGAATACTGCTGCTGCAAGTGTTAATACAGCAAAAATAGAAGGCCTTTCAAAAATACTTGGAAAATAAATTATTTTGTAATTTTTTCTTCTGCTTCACTGGCTCTTAAATAAACAGGTCCATCGTAATCGTTGAGACCTGTATTTTTTTGCTCAAAAAGTTTTTCGGCGATAGAAAACAGAGAATCTGTTGGAATCATCGAAAATGGTATAAAAGTTGAGTTTTTAGAAATGTTTGATTTCTGTGTTGAGTAGAATAATTCTGCGTCCGAACCACAGAAAAGAACCGGCTTGTCGCCCGGCATTTTATTAATTTCAGAAACAATTGTTTCCGGTTCGTAATCGCCTTCTTCAAGAATTGTTTTTTCCGCATCAAAGATTTTTGCGTAGAATTTATCTTTTTTTGCGTCCATCACAGAAACGAGCACAAATGGAAGCTGCTTATAAGGTTCGGCATAGCAATCAAGTGTAGAAATCCCATAAAGAGGAATGTTGAAAGCAAGTTCAATTGCTTTTAATGCAGCAAATGCAAGCCGTAAGCCAGTAAATGAACCCGGGCCTTTTGTGATTGCAAGAAAATTCAGTTCGCTTTTTTCTAGTCCTGCTTTTTCGAGAACATATTCGATTGCAGGAACAAGAGTTTCTGACTGTTTCATTCCGATATCATAAGAAGCAGTAACTGTGTTATTTCCGTTTTTTGCCGCAACTGTAAGTTTTGTAACTGCTAAATCAACTGCAAGAGCGTTCATTTATGCTATATCTCCATGAGGCCAGTTTTCTATTGTGATTATTCTTGAGCCGTCTTCCTGTGGTTCAAGCTTGAGTATAATTGTTTTTTTAGGAAGCTCATCCATGATTTTTTCGCTCCATTCGATGATGGATACGCCATTTCCATAAATCATGTCGTCGGTTCCAAGATTTACAAAATCCTCTCCACCATCAAGGCGATAAACGTCCATGTGGTAAAGCGGCATTGTTCCTTCGTATTCGCTGATAAGACAAAAAGTTGGACTTGTGATTGTATCTTTGACACCCAAAGCTTCAGCAATTCCCTTTGTAATTGTAGTTTTACCGGCAGCCAGTGTACCCTGCATGGCAATAACATCTCCCTGTTTAAGGAGTTTGCCGATTTTTCTACCTAATTCAATAGTTTCTTCTGCTGATTTTGTTGTAAAAGTTTTCAAGGTAAGATACCTTCTGCATCCTGTAATA
>CAMHIV010000174.1 GCA_946185185.1 uncultured Treponema sp.
GAAGGCACTCATCAACGACATCAAGAAAAAGGCGGCTGAGGCAGACGTGATCTGGATACTGCCCGTCATGCCATATAAAATCAGAATAAATTCAAAAAGACAAACAAATAAACAAATTATAGAAGTCTTTCGCTTTGACAGATAATCACAACCTCTGAGCAAAATCATCACCTGTCAAAACTATAACTTGTGGCCTGTAAGTTCTCCAGGAACACTCATAGGATATTCGCCGGTAAAGCAGCCTTTGCAGAAACCATACTGATCCGGATTACACTGTCTTAATGCTTCGAACATACCTTCAACACTAATGAATGCAAGTGAATCCGCACCGATTTCCTTACAGATTTCTTCTTCGTTATGACTTGAAGAAATCAATTCGGCTTTTGTAGGCGTATCAATTCCTAAATAACAAGGATATTTTACTGGTGCCGATGAAACTCTAAAATGGACTTCCTTTGCGCCTGCACGTCGAAGAATCTGAACAAGGCGGCGGCTGGTTGTTCCGCGGACAATCGAATCGTCAATTACGATTACGCGTTTTCCATTCAAATCGCTCTTAAGTGCATTCAGTTTTACAAAAACCATATCTTCGCGGGCTTTCTGGTTAGGAGCAATAAAGGTTCGACCGATATACTTATTTTTTACAACACCCATGGCATATGGAATTCCACTTGCGCGGCTATAGCCAATGGCAGCACCCAATCCAGAATCAGGAACACCAACAACAACATCGGCTTCAACAGGAGCTTCTTTTGCAAGCATTTCGCCCATTTTATAGCGCGCATTCTGAACCGGAATATCATCGATAATCGAATCAGGGCGGGCGAAATAAACATATTCAAATATGCAGGTGCGTTTTGAAGTTTTTTCACCAAATTCAAATGAAAGAACGCCGTCTTTGTTTATGATTACGATTTCACCAGGATGAATATCGCGGACAAATGTTCCGTTCATCGCGTCGATTGCACAAGATTCACTGGCCAAAATCCAGCCGTTTTCAACCTGTCCAAGACACAGCGGACGGATTCCGTTAGGATCGCGGACACCAATCAAAGCATCTTTTGTCATGATACAAAGAGCAAAAGACCCCTTAATCATCTGAATTGTATCTGTAAGAGCTCGTTCAAGACCTTTTTTGTATGCGCGGGCAATAAGTTTTGTAATAACTTCAGTATCGCTTGAAGAAGTAAAAGCTGTTCCGGTTTCTTCAAACATTTCTCTAAGCTGAATATAGTTTACGAGCTGACCATTATGAGCTACTGCAATTGGACCAAGCTTAGACTGAACAAGCATAGGCTGGGCATTTTCTACAGTTTTTGAGCCGGAGGTTGCATAACGAACATGGCCAACTGCAATGTGTCCCTGCAAATCCTGAAGGTGTTCCAGCTTAAAAACATCGGAAACCAGTCCCATTGCTTTATGAATCTTTACTTCGTTTCCATCGGAAACACAGATTCCTGCACTATCCTGTCCGCGATGCTGTAAAGAATACAAGCCGAAATAGGACATGGACGCAGCATTCATCGGTTTTTCACATTCTGCTTTTTCGCCAGGGTTCAAAAATACACCGACAACACCACATTCATCATGAAATTTATCTTCCGATTCGTTGAACAAAGATTCATCTTCCAACATAAAAAACCTGCCTATAAATTAACGCCAGCCTGAACTCCAGCTTCTGCATCCAGAGCAAGCTTTTTGCGGAAAGAAACCAATTTTTCTTTTAATTCAGGATATTTGATTGAAAGAATCTGAACTGCAAGGTATGCAGCATTTTTAGCATTTCCAATTCCAACTGTTGCAACCGGAATCTGAGGAGGCATCTGAACGATAGAAAGAAGAGCATCCATTCCACCGAGACCATTAGAAGTTCCTGAAATACATTCAAGTGGAACTCCGATAACAGGAAGAGTTGTAATACCTGCAATAACACCAGGAAGAGCTGCAGCAAGACCGGCTCCTGCAATAATAACCTCGTAGCCTTCTGCTTCACACTGCTTTACAGTTTTGTGCAAAAGTTCACCAGCACGATGAGCCGAAATAATAAAAGCCTTGTATTCTACACCGAATTCTTTAAGAACATCGGCAGCCTTACTCATTTTTTCCGTATCGGATTTTGAGCCAAAAAAGATTGCAACCTTCATAATAACCTCTGCCGAGAATATATCATTTTTTCACACGATTAACAATAATTCATCGAAACCTGAACAACATTCCCGGACTATAAATCTTTCGGGAGCAAATAAGTTCCTACGGCCAGACGCTTTAGCTCAGAAACCTCATTACCAACCGCCAGAAACATTCGCCTTACCTGATGAAATTTTCCTTCACTAATAGTGAGCCTGCAAACAGAAGCGGAAAACCATTCTATCGTTGAAGGTAAAACCTGTTGTTCTTCCGATTTTTTTTCCGCCGGAAGAATTATTCCTTTTAAAAAACGCTGTTCTATTTGTTTCTGTCGCTCAGCAGATTCCTTTTCTTTCAGCACAACCTGGTATTTTTTTTCTACATGATTATCCGGGGAAGTCAATCTGTGAGAAAATTGTCCATCAGTTGTAAAAAGCAAAAGCCCGGAAGTATCTTTATCAAGACGCCCCACCGTATGAAGCGAAAGATTATTCTGCACGCAATAAGACTTGTATTCTTCTGGAATTAAATCAAAAACAACAGGACTCCTGTCCGAAACGGAAGAGCATACATAACCGCAGGGCTTATTCATCATGAGATAAAGATGCTGAATATCGGAAGAAATTGTCTTTTTTCGCCTGGACATTCTTTAATTTTAGTTTAAAAACTGATTTAATAATAGCGATGAAAACTAACTATCACACGCATACAGAGCATTGCCGCCACGCACAAGGACTTCCAAAGGATTATGCACTTGAAGCAGAAAGAGCCGGTCTTCAAATTCTTGGCTTCAGCGATCATGCGCCTTTTGAAGACACAGACTATGGATACCGAATGCCTTTCTGCGAACTTGATAAATATATAGAAGAAGTTGAAGCAGCAAAAGATTCATTTTCATCTTCACTTAAGATTTTGAATTCTCTGGAAATAGAATACCTGCAAAAGTACAACCATGATTCTCACGGAAAAAACTACTACGAGGAATTGCTGACCCGAAAAAAAATGGATTACCTTCTTTTGGGAGAACATTTTTTTTGCGACCGCTACGGCAAAATGCACAACATAACAGCAATAGAAACTCCGGAAATCACCCTGGAATATGCAGCAGTTTGCAAAGAAGCAATGGAAACCGGATTTTTTAAAATTATGGCACATCCGGATCTTTTCTGCATAAATGAAAAATGGAGTTGGAACGATTATTACGAAAAAGCAACCGACATTCTGATTGAAGCCAGCGCAAAAACCGGCGTTCTTCTGGAATACAACGCAAACGGGCTTCGCAGGGGCAAAAAACTCTATCCTGATGGAGAAAGATTCCAATATCCACACAATAATTTTTGGAAAAAGGTAAAATCTGCCGGAATTCCTGCAATCGTCGGTTCAGATTGCCACAGCATTGATGCGCTTTGGGACAATACAATGGAAACGGCAATACAGAATCTTGAATCAATGAACATAAAGCGAATGGAAGAAATAATATGAACAAAATAACTGCATTTCTAAAAAAAGAACCGATGCTCACAGTTTCTGTGCTGGCTGCAATTATTTCTCTTTTTATAACACCGCCTTCAAAGGAGCTTTTATCCGCAATCGACTGGCGCACACTGGCAACTCTTTTTATGCTGCTTTCCGTTCTGGAAGGATTTAAAACCCAGAATATCTTTGCGCCTCTAATCCGATTAACTTCAAGAATCTCTTCCGTCAGGAACCTTTCGTTCTTTTTCGTTTTTTCAGTTTTCTTTTCTTCAATGTTTGTTACAAACGATGTTTCGCTAATAATTTTCGTTCCGCTTACAATTCTTATGTTCCAGACTGGAAAAAAAGAAAAATATATAATCCCTGTTCTTACCTTTGAAAATATCGCCGCAATCAGAGGAAGCCTTCTTACACCTTTTGGAAGCCCTCAGAATCTTTACATTTTTTCTAAAAGTGGAATCCCTGTTCAGAAGTTTCTTCTGACAATGCTTCCTCTATGGCTTGGAAGTGCCGTACTTCTTTCACTTTTTATTCTGTTCCTTTACCGAAAAAATCCGGGAGAAACTTTTGAAACCGCCGGAAAACCGGAAAACCGCAAAGCTGACCCAAAAAAGCGGACCGTTCACATAATTCTTTTTATCGGAATTATCCTGATGATTGTAACAAGAAGCCCTCTCTGGCCATATGTTACACTCGCAGTTCTACTTGCACTTTTAATTTTTGACCGTGAAATTCTTTTGAAAACTGATTATGTTCTTTTACTTACCTTTTTGTGTTTCTTTGTCTTCAGTTCATCGATTTGTGCAAATCCGCAGATTTCAAAATTCCTTGCAGATTCAGTAAAGGGGAAGGAATATATCTGGAGTATTTTGTTAAGTCAGTTGATTTCAAATGTACCGGCAAGCATAGTACTCTGGCCGTTCACTACAAATATAAAGGCTCTTCTCTACGGATTGGACAGTGCCGGCTTATGTTCGATAATCGGAAGCCTTGCAAGCGTAATAAACCTGCGAATTTACAGCCGTTCGTACCCGGAAAAAGTGGGAGAATTTATGAAATGGTTTGAAATAATAAGCCTTGCTTTCTTTGCGATTGTAGTAATTCCGCAGTACTTTCTTTCAAGATAGAAATTAGACTTTAGATAGAAACAACACCCTGCTCATCTACCGAGATAATCGCTTTGCAACTTGGGCAGCGGAATTTTCCTGCATGCTTTGCTTTAAGATGAGCATTGCACAAAGGACAATCCACAACCTTAGGGAAAATATTTACAACGACATTCGATTCTGTATTGAAATAAGCAACTGCCTCTTCCTGTGTTCCAACAATATGGAAGAAGTGAGAAAAACCTAAAAGCTGGAAAAGTTCTTCAACCTTTGGCTGCAAATCTGTAAAAACAATATTTCCACCCACTTCCTTGAGTTTAGAAAAAAATGTAGCAAAAACGCCGATACCAGTGGATGAAACATAATCAAGAGATGAGCATCTGAAAATAACATTTATATAACCGGAAGCAAAAATCTTTTCCAGTTTTTCCTGAAAGAAAGAGGAATTGTAGTTGTCGATACTGCCTTTAACAAAGACAGAAATACATCTGGAAGCATTAGGCACTTCGTCAAGAATCAAACTAAGTGTCTTATCGTAGGAATCATCAAATCCAGATATAATATTTTCATTGCCACTCATACAAGTCTATATTATAAGAAAAACAAAATAATTTTAATACATTTTTGCGTATTTTTTTCAATTTACTTAGAAAAATTATCTTGTAAGAAAAAA
>CAMHIV010000175.1 GCA_946185185.1 uncultured Treponema sp.
TGGAAAATTCTGGGTGTAAAGAATAACGATGCCCTGAATGATGCAAGAAAAATTATTTATAAGGCAATTATTTATCTTGAAGATATTGTAACTAATACCATTGATATTCCTTATCTCGACCTTAAGAAAAACTATGACAGCATCATAAAAATTCCTGTTGATAAACGATACTATATCGTTAGAAAACTGGGGCTGGCAATCAATATGCTGGAAGACGCTTTTGGCGACAACAGTAAGTGGAAGTGGTCTTTTGTAGAATTAAAAGGCCGTTATGCTGTTGTTGCAAAGAATTTTATTGATATGCGCCTTGCTGCCAAAACTTATTTTAATCCTAGTGATGAAGATTACGAAACTACTGTTCTTTATATCCGCCTTATTACAAAACTTCTGGAACAGTCAGCTGCAGGTTATCGTGATAAATATGAGCTTTCAACCCGCCGTATCGACGATATGCGTAACGGAATAAAATTTCTTTTAGCACGCCATAAACTTGCTTTGGCAATTGGGGATAAAACTAATGCCGAAGAAATTAAAAAGAAGGCGGTTGTATGGAAGGATAAGATGGCTGCCGACCAGAAATCCGGTTCCAGCAGGTAGGTTGTATGTTCGGTCAGAAATTTGCCCTTAAAATTTTTGAAGGTTTTTCGATTCAGCGATGGACGGATTTGGTACGCCCATTTGATTTGGTAGAAATGGATAAATCTGCCGAAAAGATGGTTATCGCTTACATAATTGGAAAATTTGAAGAGAATCGGGGCAATTATGTTGACTGGCACTGGATGATACACGCTTCTCTTTTTGATTTACTCAGAAAAATTGCACTTTGCGATATTAAAGCACCTGTAATTTCAATGCTCAAGCATGAATATTTTCAGGAATACCTCAGGTTGAACGAATGGGTTTTGAATCAGTATAAAAAGCTGATAAATGATAAATCTCTTTTTTCTGCATTTACTTTGTATATTGGCCAAAAAACAGGCTCTATTCAAATTCCAGAAAAATCAAGACTTGCTTCCAGGATTTTAAATGCCGCAGATAAATTTGCAACTTTGCGTGAATTACAAATTCTTTCTGTTGTAAATGAACCTCAGCGCATTGAAGGTATTTATAAAGAACTTCAGGCTGATATTCAGAAATATCTGGATCTTCCTGGACTTCAGATGCTTGTAACTCATCAAAAGTCGTATGAACTTTTAATGAAGATTGAGCAGCTTCGTTTTCAGGTTCGCTGGAATCAGACTCCTCGTGTTCCTAGAACAACGGTTCTGGGACACTGTTTTTTTGTTGCAATAACTACGCTTTTGCTGTGCCGTTCGTCAGAAGTGGAAATGTCTGAAAAACGGCTTGTAAATGATTTTTTTACCGGATTATTTCATGATTTACCGGAAGCTGTAACTCGGGATATTATTTCTCCTGTAAAGCAGGCAACTGATGAGCTTCCAAATATTGTTAAAAAAATCGAAGACGAAATTGTAAATAAAGAGCTTGTACCGTTGATGGAGCCGTTTTTCAAACGGGAACTCATGTATTTTACCAGCGATGAGTTTGCAAACCGTTATCTTGACGAAAATAATATTTCCAGAGAAGTTTCATGGGAAGATTTAAACAAGCTTTATTCAAATGACCGATATTCTCCGGTTGATGGAAAAACAGTGCGCATAGCGGACCATCTTGCGGCTCTTATGGAAGCTGATATTTCGATAAAACACGGAATTACATCAACTCATCTTTCGAACGGCCGAAACGGTATGCTGAAGCATTATCCTGTTGGAAATATTATAAACGGCATCGACGTTGGTAAACTTTTTAAAGAAATCGTCCGATAATAAAGACATGGAAATTTTTTCAAAATCTAAAACTGCTGTTTGTTTATTTATATCATTTGTTTTTGTGGCATCCTTTGCATTTGCTGATTCAAGTTATACGGTAAAAAAGGGTGATACTCTTTATTCTATTAGCCGTAAATATGAAATCACGGTACCGGAGCTTAGGGCTGCAAATAATTTAAGCGAGACTGATGTTCTTAAAGAAGGTGCAAAACTTGTTATTCCTTCTGCAGATATCAGTAATGCGGCCGCTCTTTCTACATCTCATAAAACTGAAGAATCTGCCGTTGGTTCTTCTAAAAGTGCACTGTCAGTTTATGTCGTTCAGAAAGGTGATACTTTGTATGGTATTGCAAGAAAATATGGAATTAAACTTCCTGAGCTTCTTTCGATGAATAATCTGGATAATTCTTCAACTTTGAAAGTTGGACAAAAGATTTCTGTTCCGCAGAAAGGTTCAGAAGTTGCAGCTGTAAATACATCGAGTCCTTCTGTTTCTAAACAGTCTTCTGCAAAACCGTCTGCTCCTGCATCAGCTTCGGCCGGCGTAAAAACTACCGGTGTTGTATGGCCTTTAGCTTCTCCTGCTGTAAAAAATATTAGCGGCAAGGTGAGTGGGGTTCTTCTTACAGGTAAAGATAATGAAGCTGTAAAATGTGTTCGAGAAGGTACAGTTATGTATACTGGTGTTTATCGAGGATTTGGCGAAGTTGTTTTTGTTCAGTCAAAAACCGGTCTTATTTATTCGTATACAGGATTGTCTTCTGTATCTGCAAAAAAAGGTGACTATATCCTTTCTGGTACACAAATAGGTAATACTGGTCGAGGTTCTGATGCAACTATGAAATTTATGGTATTTCAGAACGGTATGCCAGTTGATCCTGCAAAGGCTCCGCGGGGCTAAACTATAGTCTTTGACGGTCTGCAGAAACTTTTATGCACTGCAAAAAAATGTTTCCGCAGACTCGTGCGTCGTCGTATGCTCTGTGTGCGGCTTCCAAATTGATTCCGAAATGTTCTGCTAGAAAAGTTTGTTTATATTTTCCTAATTCTGGAAGAGCCCATCTTGAAAATCTTAAAGTATCAATTACAGCATTTTTTGGAGACGGAAAACCGTTTCTTTCGCATTCTGCCTGTAAAAATCGCATATCAAATTGAATATTGTGACCAATAAGTGTACTTTCTTTTATAAAATCTAAAAATACAGGAAGGATTTCTTTTATTACAGGAGAATCCTTAATCATATCATTATTGATATTTGTAAGCTGCGTAATTTCAACTGGAATAATTTGTTGTGGATTAATCAGGGTTGAGTATGTGTTAAGAACACCGGTCTTGTCGAATTTTACCGCACCAATTTCAATGATGCGACAATTTTCAGAACTCAGACCGGTTGTTTCTGTGTCGAAGGCTACAAATGTTTCGCCCGAATTGACCAGACGAAACATTTTTCTGTAGTCATTTAGAAACTTATTTTGAAGCGTCATCAAGAATTTTGTTAATGTCGTTTGTAATTGCGTCACAAAGGTCAGCAGCTTCTTTCTTAGTTGCTGCAAGGCATTTGTCACATTTTGCTCCACCAACTTCTGTTTTTGTGTTGATGTAGAACTTAATCTTTGGTTCTGTTCCAGAAGGGCGGGCAGAAACGATTGTACCACCTTCAAGGAAGAACTGAAGAACGTTGCTCTTTGGCAAATCAACCTTTTCTTTTACAGAAGGGTTTGCTGGGTCAAATGAAACTGATTCTTTGATGTCGCGGATTTTTACAACTTTCTTTCCACCTAAAGTCTTAAGACCTTCTGTGCGGAGCTTTGTCATGATTCCCGCCATTGTTTCTACGCCAGCTGAGCCAGGGAAGTTCTTTGAAATTGCGCGGTCTTCAAAGTATCCGAATTCTTTGTACATATCGTCGAGGTGTTCAAGAATTGATTTACCCTGACTTCTCCAGTACATTGTCATTTCTGCACACATTGCTGCGGCTGAAACACCGTCTTTATCCATTACTTCTGTTTCAACCTTGTAGCCGTATGATTCTTCAAGACCGAATACATAGTGTCCGATGCCTTTAGCTTCTCGTTCTGCTTCAACAGCTGCAATCCACTTGAAGCCTGTAAGACATTCAATCATTTCTACGCCGTATTTCTTACAGATATCATCACCGAATGGGCTTGTTACGATTGAGCGTACACAGTATGCGTCTTTTGGAAGATTGTTCTGTTCTTTGCGTGTAAGGAATACATAATCCATAAGAAGGGCACCCATCTGGTTTCCAGAAAGAAGAACGAATTTACCGTCCTTGTCTGGGAATGCTGTACCAAAGCGGTCTGAGTCTGGGTCTGTAGCCATTACACAGTCAGCCTTTGTTTTTGTTCCAAGTTCAACAGCCATTTTAAGAGCCGGCTTTTCTTCTGGATTTGGTTTTTCTACAGTTGGGAAATTTCCATCAGGATTTCTCTGTTCTGGAACTGTAGTTACTGCAAGTCCAAGGTCTCCAAGAACTTTTTCTACGTGCATAGCACCTGTTCCGTGGAGTGGAGTGTAAACAACATTTACATTCTTTGCATATTCTTTGATAAGTGCAGGGCGGAAGAGTTGAGCCTTACACATTTCCCAGTATTTTTCATCAACTTCTGAATCAATAAGAACAAGTTTGCCGCTCTTGATTGCTTCTTCTTTTGAAATTGTTTTAACTTCTGTTACTTTGTTTACTTCTTCTACGATGCCTACATCATGAGGTTCGATAACCTGTGCACCATCATTCCAGTATGCTTTGTAGCCATTGTACATTTTTGGGTTGTGAGATGCTGTTACAACAACACCTGTGTCAGCCTTAAAATATCTGATTGCGAATGAAAGTTCTGGAGTTGGGCGAAGTCCTGTAAAAAGATAAGCCTTGATTCCGTTTGCGGCAAAAATTAATGCAGTTGCTTCTGCGAATACATCTGAATTGTTGCGGCTGTCGTATGCAACGACTGCACTTAATGTTCCTGCTTTTGCTTTTTCAGGGAATGCTTTAACAACGTAGTTTACAAGTCCCTGTGTAGCAAGGTTAATTTCAAGAGTGTTCATTCGGTTTGTTCCGCCGCCCATTACGCCACGGAGTCCACCTGTTCCGAATTCAAGAGTGCGATAGAATCTGTCTTCGAGTTCTGTGTAGTCTTCTTTTGCAACAAGTTCTTCAACTTCCTTGCGGAATCTTTCATCTTTTTCTGCTGCAATATAATCTTTTGCTCTCTTAAGGATTTCTGCTTTATCCATTTAAAATCTCCTGAGGATATTTCAATTCTTTGTTTAAGTATAATGAATTTTTAAGTGTTGATAAAGTGTTATTCATAAAAAACAATTATCAACAATTACTCTTGTCGGCTTCAAGAAGCATTTCTGTTTCCCATGAAAGAAGTGCTTTTTCCATTTCCGGATTGTTTCCTTTTACATCGCACATAATTCGGAAAACCGGTTCAGTTCCGCTTCCGCGCATCCAGATAAAAGCAAGATTTTCCATTCTATTGTTCTTTAA
>CAMHIV010000176.1 GCA_946185185.1 uncultured Treponema sp.
AAACCGCAAAGAGAGGCAAGCTCCTGACTCATTTCAATTGATTTTTCGACCGTTTCTTTCTGAAGTAATTTTTCTTTTTCAGAAATTTCAGGACGTTCCCTTTTCTGCCCCTTTGTTTTATTCTGCTTTTTTAATTCCTTTTCTGCCTTAGCTTCTTCATCTTTTTGTTTTGATAATTCGGCATCGCAATAGGCATTTCCAATAGTAAATTCAGAAAGAGAATTAAAACCAGCCGCATCGCAGAGATTAAAATTTCCAACCCTTGTGCGCCGTAAACCAACAAGATAAGCTGCACTTCCACAATAATTTGCAATATCCCGCGCAAGAGAACGGATATAAGTTCCTTTTGAAACAGAAAACTTAATCCGCGCGCTTTCAACAAGATTTTTGTCTGCTTTACAATATTTTATCTCAAGAATTTCTGATTCAAAAACAGTAACAGGCCGCGCAGGAAGTTCAATCTGCTTTCCGTTACGAACGGCACCACTTGCACGCTCACCATTTACATGCAGCGCACTGAATAAAGGCGGAACCTGCATTATTTTTCCGGTAAAAACTTTTACTGCTTCATTTAATTTTTCCACCATCGGAAGAGGTGCGGTTCGGATAACATTTCCTGTGCATTCCAAAGTATCTGTTTCTTCACCAAATCGAATAACAGCTTCATACGTTTTATCAAATTCGGTAATGCGCCCTGCAAGACGGGTAAGTGAACCACAACACACAACTAGAAGTCCACTCGCAAAACTATCCAAAGTTCCCGTGTGACCAACTTTTTGAGTATTGAATGCGTGTTTGATTGTAAAAAGAGAAGAAAAACTTGTAATGGCAGGAGGTTTTGCGAACAAAACAATCCTGTCATTACTATTAGAAAGATTATTCATCAGAATTCTCGTTTTCGCTTTCAGATTCTTCAAAAGCCTTTGACTCTTCTTCAAGGGCATTGAGCTTTTGAATCATGCGGAAACCGTCTTTCATTCCAGAATCCACAACAAAGGTGAATTTTGGAAATTTTCGGATACGAAGTTTTTTTGCAATTGTAGACTGAATAAAGCCTGCAGCATTATTCAAACCGTCTACACCTTTTTCAAGCATTGCATCACTTGCAAAGCTTGAAACATAGATTTTTGCATAACTCAAATCCTGACTAACTTCAACGCGGTTAATCGAAAGGAAAGGAGCAAGCTCTGTTCTTGCAGCAGCACCACCCTTTCTTCCGGTTACTCGTGGATCACGAATTTCACCGCGAAGAATCAGATTAGAAATTTCATCACGAAGAAGAACGTTCAAACGTTCCATCCGGTACTGACCCATTATTCAGCATCTCCTGGAAACATTGTTCCTCTGTCTTTCTGCTTTGCAGCTTTTTTTGCCTTTCCGGCAGCTTTTTCAGCAGCTAACTGTTCAGCTTCAAGAGCGCGTTCTGCTTCTGCCTCTGCCATTGCTTTTTCTGCAGCAGCCTTGGCCTTTCTTTCGTTTTCAGCGCGATCATCGTGAAGTTCATCGCCAAGTTTTCGTGCAACTTCGATATATTCAAATACTTCCATTGTATCGCCGACCTGAATGTCCTGCCAGTTTTCAAGACTAAGACCACATTCAAATCCTGTTGCAACTTCTTTTGCATCGTCCTTAAAGCGCTTAAGGGAAGCAATTTTACCAGTAAACTTAACAATTCCGTCACGAACAAGGTTAACCATAGAGTTTCTGCGTACAACACCGTCAACAACATAACATCCGGCAATTGTACCAACCTTTGGAACCTTGAAAGTATTTCGAACCTCTATCTGACCGATAACTTGTTCTTTAGTATCAGGAGTAAGCATACCTTCCATAGCGGCCTGAATTTCTTCAACACACTTGTAGATGATATTGTACTTTCTGATATCTACCTTTTCTGTATCAGCAAGAGCTTTTGCCTTAGGAGTTGGTCGAACATTAAATCCGATAATAATTGCATTGCTGTCTGCTGCTGCAAGTGTAACGTCTGATTCGTTGATTGCACCGGCAGAAGAATGAATTACGTTTACGCGAATTTCTTTTGTAGAAAGCTTTTCAAGACTAGTCTTGAGTGCTTCTGCAGATCCCTGAAGGTCAGCTTTGATGATAATCTTGAGTTCCTGAACTTCATGAGATTCGATATCTGTAAAGAGAGTTTCAAGAGTTGTCTTTTTAACAGCCTTAGCTGCTTCATAACGCTTCAATTCCTGTCGTTTTGTAGAAATTGCCCGGGCTTCCTTATCGTCTTCTGTTACCTGGAATGGATCACCCGCATTTGGCATTTCTTCCATACCAAGAACTTCTACTGGAATAGAAGGACCTGCTTCCTGAATTCTTCTACCACGGTCATCGAACATAGCACGAACACGACCAGAATAAATTCCGGCAACAAATGGGTCTCCCTGCTTCAAAGTACCGCGCTGTACTACAACTGTAGAAACAACACCGCGTCCCTGGTCAATACGAGATTCAAGAATCTTTCCTTCTGCACGGCAATCATAAGTTGCCTTAAGTTCAAGCATTTCTGCCTGAAGAAGAATAGCATCAAGAAGATCATCAATACCCATTCTCTGCTTAGCAGAAATATTTACATACTGAGTATCTCCACCCCATTCTTCCGGAGTAAGTCCCTGTTCAGAAAGCTGAGTCTTAACTCTGTCTGGATTTGCTTCAGGTTTATCAATCTTGTTTACTGCAACAATGATAGGAACCTTTGCATCTTTTGCGTGTGCAATAGCTTCGAGTGTCTGAGGCATAACGCCGTCATCAGCAGCAACAACAAGAACAACGATATCAGTTACCTGAGCACCGCGGGCACGCATCATAGTGAATGCTTCGTGACCAGGTGTATCAAGGAATGTAATCTTTCCTTTTTCTGTTGTTACTGAATAAGCACCGATAGACTGAGTAATACCACCAGCTTCGCCCTCTGCAACATGAGCATTGCGGATTGCGTCCAAAGTTTTTGTCTTACCGTGGTCTACGTGACCCATTACAGTAACAATCGGTGGACGAGGCTTCATGTTTTCAGCAATATCTTCGTCACCCTTAATTACAGTTTCATCATACAAAGAAACTACTTTTACTTCGCAGCCATATTCACCGGCAAGAAGCTCAGCAGTTTCGCGGTCAATTGACTGGTTGATTGTAACCATCTGACCATAACTTGAGAAAAGTTTTCCGATGATTTCAGAAGCCTTAAGGTTCATCTTCTTTGCAAGGTCAGAAATTGAAACAGTTTCCATGATTTCAATTGACTTTGGTACAGCCGAAGCTGGAGTTTCAACCTTCTTCTTGCTTTCAAAAAGATTATCGTCGTACTGTTCTTCGTCCTTTCTCTTGTAAACCTGTTTCTTTCCCTTGAAAACAGGTTTTGCAGGAGCACGGTTATTCATCATTGGAGGAACAGGAGCTGCTCCACCGCTTCTAAATCCGCCACCTTGTCCGGCACCGCCAAAACGTGGTCCGTTAGATCTGAATCCATTGCCCTGACCATTACGTGGCTGATATCCACCGCCCTGTCCATTTCTAGGCTGATAGCCGCCACCCTGTCCATTACGGTTATTGTATCCGCCCTGAGCGTTATTACGGTTCTGATATCCCTGTCTAGCCTGAGCGCCAGTAAATCCGCTTCCTTCACGATTCTGATAGCCGCCGCGATTATAACCATTTCCGCCATTATTATAGCCACCGCGGTTATTGTATCCGCCGCCGTTTCCGTTATAACCGTTTCTATCACGGCGACCGTAATCAGAAAGATTTCCGGCCTTTACATTAGGTCGCGCAGTATTCAATTCAAATGAAGAGCGTCTCTGCTGAGGTCGTGAATCCTGACGATCAGTTCTTTCTCTTGAGTCTGTTTTTTCTGTTCTTTCAACCTTAGCTGTCTGAACAACCTGTTCCTTTTCTGAACTTTCTGCCTTAACTTCCTTTTCTGCTTCAGGCTTTTTTACAACGACCTTCTTTGCAGAAACGGCATTTACAGCAGCAGAACCGTTTGTTACAGGCTTTTTCTTAATGACTACAACCTTTTTCTTTGGTGCAGCCTGATTATTTGAAGCATTGTTTTCCGGTTGTTTTTTATGAACAACAAAGGCTTGTTTTTTTTCTTCTTCAGCCATTATCTATCCTATTCCTCGTCCTCTGTAAATTCAAACTCAACACCACACTTAGGACAATGTGTCATATCGAGTGTAATTTCAGCATTACAATTAGGGCAGTAATACTTTTCTTCCGCCTGTTCAGATTCAGCAGATTCTTCAGCACTTTCTTCTGCCTCTTCTTCAACAATATCAACAGTTTCTTTTATGATGTTGTAAACAGCATCAACTTCGTCTGAAGTAAGACCTTCAATCTTCTGAACTGCACCATTGTTGTATGCTTCAATAAACTGAATTATATCCTCTATTCCATTTGCCTTAAGAATTTCTGCAACTCTTTCTGTTACACCTTCAAGATTTGCAACTGTAGAAACTTCTTCCTGTTCTGCAGGTGTATCATTAAAGAGATTGAGCGCAGCCTGAGTTGTGGCCTTACCGCTCAAATCCATACCTTCGCACTGTTCTTCTGTCTTAACGTCAATTGACCAGTCACAAAGACGGTTAGCAAGACGAACATTCTGTCCCTGCTTACCGATTGCAAGACTGAACTGACTGTCTTCAACGATTGCAAGAGCCTGTCGTTTTTCCTGATCAAGAATTACAACACGCTGAACCTGTGCTGGAGAAAGCGCATTTTTAATAAATTCTGCAGGATTAGGGTCGTAACGAAGAACGTCGATTTTTTCACCAAGGATTTCACGAATAACATTTTGAATTCGAACACCCTTTGCACCTACACAAGCACCTACTGGATCGATTTCTTCGCGTGCTGTAGACACAGCCATCTTCGTTCTGTAACCTGCATCGCGAACACACTTTTCAATTTTTACAGTGCCATCAGCAATTTCAGGGATTTCCATTTCCATTGTAATTTCAACAAGTCGTGGATCAGAGCGAGAAAGAATAATCTGCAAACCGTTTGAAGTAGTTTTCAAATCTGCAATAATTGCCTTAATTCTGTCGCCCTGTTCATAAGTTTCGCGAGGAGACTGGTATTTTACAGGAAGGAAACCTTCGATTCTTCCGGCATTACCAAGATCTACAAAAATATTTCCGTTCTTTTCCTGTGGAACATCTTCCTGAACGAAATCTAATTCTTCTTTCACAGTGTCTG
>CAMHIV010000177.1 GCA_946185185.1 uncultured Treponema sp.
GCAAAAGTTGCGGTGGCGCAAAGCCACGGAGAGCAACTTTTGTGACAAAGTTTTTGTCGGCTACGAAGTTTTGTTATGTGATTTTACATCTGCATTAAAGCTGCATAATTTACATTATGTTCTCTCGCATATGTAAGAAAATCTTTTTCTTCTTTTGTTACTCGAATCTGAAATTTTAACGGTGAGCTGAATTTCTGCTTTCTTCCAGCATTTTCTCTTGCTCCGCCATGACCGAATTTCTTTTCATAAGATGTAAGACCTGATACTTTCATGTACTCTTTTTCGGAGATGATTTTTTCATCAGGAGAAACTTCTGATTTCAATTTTTTGAAAACATAACCTTCCGAATCTTTTACAAAAACATAATCCATATCAGACCTCCTTTAAACGCTGCTTTGCAAGCTTTATCTTATCCTTTGGAGTTTTTTGTGTTTTCTTTACAAAAACAACTCCAACTACAATAATTTTCCCGGCCTTATATTTGAAAAGCGAGCGAAGTTCATTGGATTTAATCTCAAAAATATCTTTTTGCAACGGTTTTACACGGACAAATTCAATTCCTTGAGTTTCAATCTTTGTGTATTCGCCTCCAAGCAGTTTCTGCTGAGATTCTTCCAAAGATTTTATCTCTGCTTCTGCTTGCGGCAATTTTTCTACTTTGAACTTCATAATTATATAATAAGGTGATATTTTGAAATTGTCAACATTTTCAAATTACTATAACAAATCAGGCTTGACCTGATTTGTTATAGTAATTATTCCCATTCTTTTGTATAAGAGTTATAATACAGAGCTTCTCCAACTGATAAGTCAAAATAAATAACATAATCATTATCTGAAATCCTATCATACCAGAAATTAATCCCCTTATACTCAGTACCAATTCCACCCCACATATCATTAGGAGCTAAGCCCAAATCAATAAAAGAATCTGGGTTTTTCCCGTTAATATTTTTATAATTATCTATTTTTTCTATAATCTGTTTCCCGATTTTTTTAGCATGATTTACATACCCATTTCCAATATTCCAATAAAGAAAAATAATATAAGAAATGAAAAAAGTAAAATAAAGATAAATATGATAATTTTTTTTACCGCTTTAACTTGTATCATTTTTATTCCTAACAGCGCCCCAGTGCGGGCGTCCACATAACAATTGGTTGTACCGCAGCGGGCTTGACCCGCTGTCGGCTACGAACTTTTGTTATGCTTTTTACTAAGTATAATTAAATTCTACGGAATTGGTAGTACAGCTTTTATTAAATATATATCGGAAATACACGTATCATTGTATTTTGTTCCAGGATATACTTCAAGGATTTCTATTTCGATATTCTCTTTAGGCCAAAAGGCCCCTGCATTGCTCATAGATTTGCCATTATTTTCTTTGAAAAAATCTCCATTAAGATTTAACAATTCTCCCTCATCCAAAATGTTTGACATATCTACATGACAATAAGGCCGGTCAGGAAAAGTCATTTCCCCGAGCTTTACTCCGTCTACATAAAGCGCGATTCTTTTTACACGGTTGTTTTCATAATAAGTTTTCTCAGACTTTCTAAATCCGTTTACAATTAAAACCTGTGTAATCCAGCCACTGCACGGTATTTTGATTCTTTCTTTTTGGTCGAAATCAGATTTTGATTCAACCCATGCAGTTCTACAGTCATTATCCATAAGATTTGAAGCTGCATACAAAACTTTGCCCTCTTTCAATTCGGAAGTTGCACTTATACCGTTTGTTCTGAATCCGTACATTTTATAAAGTTTGGCAAAATAATAATTCTTTATATTGTACGAGATTTTAATCTGCCTGTTTTTTTTCAAGTCCAGGTTTTTAATTTGCTTTGTCACTATTTTTTCTGAATTGCCGAAGGAAACATCCAACCCTTCTATTTTAGAAATCTTTCCGTTCCAGCTTAGAATATCCGACGCATCAATCGTCAAAGAAAAATCTTCGATAATTCCGTCTCCAAAACTTAAGGCCGGATAAAGGTTATAGACAAAACTGTTGTCTCTGTCAAAAAAACTTCTGTAATAAGTTCCATCATTTGAAGTCTCTACGCGATAGCAAATTGACACATTTGTTTCTTTTTTTTCATCGAGTTTTATTTTAGAAAGTTCCCACCATGAATAAGACGATTCATTCACATCTTTACATATTTCTTTATGAAGCTCTGAAGGAAGTTTTTGTCCGTCAACAATAATATAATAATACATCAGTGAATCATACGGAGACTCCGTTATATTGAATGCAAAATCCAACTGCTTTTCTTCATTTTGTTTGTTATATAAAACATAATCACAGGAAACGATAACAGATTCATCCACAAAACGAAGAAGAAGTTTTTCTTTTTTTAGAATAATGTCGGCATCGTTTTTTAATGTAATCACAACGGAAGCTGTACCCGATCCATTCCAGCCCCAGTGTATTCCGCCGTTAGCACACAATGGTATTGAGCTTATCAATATAGATACCAAGATTAATATTTTTTTTCTCATTTTTCTTCCTTACCACCCCAGTGCGGGCGTCCACATAACAATTGCTTAAACAGTGGCGCGGCTTGACCGCGACATTTGCTTTGAAGCTTTGTTATGGCAATTTTACAACATTGCAATCTTAAGTTGTTTTCCGAATACAGAAGCTACTTTTTGCAAAGTAGACAATCGGACATCTTCGGAATGATTTTCCATTCTTGAAATGACACTTTTTTTTGTTTCAAGTTTTTCGGCAAGTTGTTCTTGTGTCATTCCGCTTTCTAGCCGCATTTCTTTTATCATCATGCCGATTTTGAATTCTTCATAACCTGTATCAAAGTCTTTTGCAAATTCGGAATCTTTTTCTTTTCGCTGAGAAATGTAATCATCTAAATCAAATGTTTTATTTGCCATTTTCTTTACTCCTTTTCAAAAAGTCTTTCATTCTTGCTTCGCAAACTTCAATTTCAGATTTTGGTGTTTTTTGTGTCTTCTTCTGAAAACCGTTTGTAAGGATTACGATATTTCCGTTGTGGAAAAATCTCAACAGACGGTAAATATTTCCACTTAGTTCAATTCTGACTTCGTAGAAATCTGTATCGACCAATTTCTTAAAGTATGTTTTAGGAACTTTTTCAATTTCCTGAACAGCCTTAAGAACCCATGCTATTTTCTGAGCAACTTTTGCCGGTTGAGAATCTATAAACTCCGCGACAGGACATTTTCCGTCGGAAGTTGTATAGAATGTCACTTTTCTGTACATAATTCATGTTAGCATATATGCTAACATTTTGTCAAATGAAATAACTCTTCTTACTTGAAAGTATCAAGCGGCGTAAAGCCGCGTACCACCGCTTCTTCGTCCAAACCCTAAAGTTCAATTTCATTTAAGAAAGCAAGCTTGACTTGCTTTCTTAAATATTCTCTCTTTCATCGGGCTTGACCCGATGAAATTATATTCCTTTATTTCTTTGTATAATACTCGACCGTTTTGTAATAATTATCTTCGATAAAATCACCTTTTCGAAATACATTTATTTTATCATACAACTCTTTTGAACATCTGAGCGTAATTTCTGCTTCGTTAGTTTCTTCAATAAATTGCTGATTAAACGAAGACAGAGAAAAATTATTTAAAATCTTTTCATTTTTCCAAAGAAATCTTTGCGTTTCACCATAAAGTGATGTCAGTTTTTTTTCGACTTCAACTGTGTTTACTTTTTCACCTTTAGAAGCAGGTACATATAATTTGCATTCTCCCATAATAATGTCAAAATCTGGTTCAAGCTTTATATACAGTACGTCGCTACTTGCTCTTAACTGTTCAACGAACTGTCTGCGCTCATTTGGTTGTTCAAAGTCCTCGATTTTCTTGATGCCTTTATGCATTTTAGAAATTATTTTTTCCATGTTTTCTGATGGAAAATAGTGATAATCAGATTTATCTTTATAATCCCATATATTATCTTCTACACTAATAGTAATTTCTTTTTTTATGCCGGAGTCATTTATTAAATACATGAAACGCGAATAATGAGCACTGACATTTAATAACATAAGTTTCTTTGATCTTAACCTGAATGAATATTCCGCATTTAATGTTTTAGGGAAAAGACTTAATACATAATTTATTTCATTTTCATCTTCCAGATAATATGCTTCGTTTGTATCCTGACAATAAAGAACAAGAACTGTATTTTTGGAGATATCATAACTTTCTGTAGATTTTGATTTACTTTGTGCAGAAACACAATTTGTAAAAAGAACTATGAGAAAAAGAATCGAAATAAATTTTATAAAATTCATTTTAATTTTACTCTCCTAAAAAGCAGGCCAGTGTGCCTGTCGTCATAACAATTACTTAAACCGCAGGCAGCTTGACTGCCTGTCGGCTTTGAAGTTTTGTTATGCTATATTTTATCAAAAACTTGAATATTTGAAACTACTATTGATAATTTTTCTCTTCAATAATGAATTCCTGCTCAAATTTGTCTTTATATTTATAGTTTATAAAATATGGTTTACCTTTTTTATTACACAACTGTTTTAATGAAGCATCTACAATATAATAAGGTGATAGTTCATATTGACCATTCCAGTCAAATCTTCTTTTTGAAAAGAAAAAACACAATTTGTTTTGATATAATCCAACAAAATACTCTCCAAAATCTTTTTCTACAAATCTGTCTTCAGCTGGATAAAAAAAGATATTATCAATATTTGTTACATCAAAAATAAACGCTTCAAAATCACCATATTTTCCTAAAGGAGTTGTAAGAATTAAAAACAATTGATTTTTGTATCTGAATTTATAAAACTTTACAAATGTGATATCAATATATCCATCAAAAACAAACTCCTGATTATTTATTACAATTTTACTTTCATGATTTTTTATTTTATTTCCATAGTATGGATAATATAAAATTGATTCTATTCCTTTGGTATTTTCAATTTCATAAATTAAGCAATCTGTATAATTACTATCTTTTATACAGTCAGGTTCAATAAAAAATCTATCAGCCTTAATTTCATCAACAGGTAATTCCTTAAAATCAAACAAACCTTTTAAGTTTTCTTCTGCAAAGAGAAAACAAGTTGATAATAAAAAATAAATAAAAAAATACTTTTTCATCTTTTTTTTCCTTACCACGCCAGTGCGTGTGAGCATAACAACTGGTTGTACCGCAGCGGGCTTGACCCGCTGTCGGCTACGAACCTTT
>CAMHIV010000178.1 GCA_946185185.1 uncultured Treponema sp.
GAAATAATTAAAGGAAGTAATTAAACAAGGGGAAAAAAATTAGGAGTATAAACGATGTCAAATACAAACTATTGGAAACAAATGAAAATCGATGCTTCGGATATGTCAAAATCAGAACAAAATAGGCGCAAAGAAGCATACGAAAAAGCACATGATATCCGAAAGTTTGAAATCGCTTTGTTCTGGCAAAGAGCAACTTACTATTGGGCTTTTATTTTAGCTGCTTTTACAGCTCATTTTGCACTAATTGGAATGCTATTTGGAAATGAAAACAGAGATTTTTCTATTTCTGAATTATACAAATTACCAGGTTTTTCTCTTTTTGCACTGGCAGTGACAGCATTCTTCTGCTATTTCTTTTCTCTCTGTTGGGTTCTAATGAATAAAGGCTCAAAATTCTGGCAAAAGAATTGGGAAGGTCATATTGATGAACTGGAACAAGAATTTTCAGGAGATTTATATAAGGTAATTCTTAACACCAATGACAAAAATGAATTTTGTTGTTGTCCTTTATCTTTGCAAGCATACGATTATTCAGTATCAAAAATCACAATGATTACATCTATTGCATTGATGGTTGCGTCATTTTTGATGTTTTTATTTTATACAGGAATAATTTTTTTTCGTTGTATAAAATCTAAAAATATTGCTTTTACATATTTTGAATCATTACGATGGAAAGTTGGTATTGTACTTTTACTTGGTGCATTTGCATTTTCTCTTTGTATTTTTTCTTCTGCAAAAGGAAACGACCATAAAAAAGAAAAACAAAATAGTCATTGGATAAATCGCGATGAATTAATAAAAAAGTAATGAATGGTTTTTATTTTAGTTATAAAGCAGGAGTTATCTATGTTCTGTAAATACTGTGGCAAAGAATTGGCAGAAGGTGTGAAATTTTGTTCCAGATGTGGAAAGCAATTGTTTCACGATTCATTAGATTTACAAGGTGAAACAAAAGAAGAACCTATATCAGCAAATGACCAATTAAATAGTGGAGTTGAAAGTCAGTCAGTTCAAGTAAAATCCGCTGAACAAAACTGTAATGTTGTTGAAGAAAAATCAGTTAACACCAAGAAGTTTTGTGAAAATTGTGGAGTGCAACTTATTGATGGAGCTAAATTTTGTTTAGCTTGTGGTAGTCCTGTTCCTACATCAATTTCAGTAGAAGAGCATATAAATCAAAATTATCAGCAACCTGTAAATAGAATCTCTCAATTTGAAACAAAGAATAATCCTGCTCGATACATTCCAACTCAATCATCAAAATCTCGTCTTGTTGCCGCCTTGCTTGCTTTTTTCTTGGGAGAATTTGGTGCACATCGTTTTTATGTAGGGAAAAAGACTTCTGCAATCTGGCAAATAATTTTTGGATTTTCTTTTTTTATTGCTTTAATCTGTATGGCGGGCGATTTTCCAGAAGCAGGATTTTTTTTCCTAATGCTTGGATTGGTCTGGGCTGTGTGGATATTGGTGGACTTCATAATGATTTTATGCGGTTCTTTTAAGGATAAGGATGACTTACCCCTTGTAAACTGGGATTTTTAATTGGAGTGCAAAATGTATTGTAGTAATTGTGGTAAAGAAATTAGTGATGTTGCGAAATTCTGTCCATTATGTGGAAGTCCTCAATCAGCTAGTCAGCAAACTCGCTCAAACTCTGAATCTGTTGTAATTGATGGTGAAAATGCAGAAGTATTCAATTTTCATGAATGGATTGTACAAAACGGTCTTGAATCATATGAAGAAGTGTTGAAAAAACAAGATTTGAATACTCTTGATGTTCTGATGACTTTGACAGAATCTGATTTAGAAAAAATTGGAATTGAAAGTATCGGCGCAAAAAAGAAGATAATCAATGGTATTCAAAAATTAAAAACTTCAGCTTCAACTTTTTCTGCTACCCAAGAGATTTCAGAAAAAGAGAGCATTCCAAACCGTTGCCCTAATTGTGGAAATATCTGGGGAATGGAAAAGGAAACATCGGGAGTCGGAAATACTTTGGGTAAGGCTCTCGTTGGAGGGCTTCTTCTAGGTCCTCTCGGAGTAATTGGCGGGGCGGCGTTTGGAAATAAAACTGTAACTTATATTTGTAAAAAATGTGGTTTTAAGAAAGAGTATAAGAGCTCTATAGTAAAAACAGCTGCCAGAGGCGTTAAGAATATTTTTAAGTAATAATAGACGAGGAGAAAAAAATGGTTTGCAAAAATTGCGGAAGTAAATTAGATAATGATGCAATATTCTGTACGAATTGCGGTAAAAAACTTTCTGATGTTTTTACTGCAAAGTATTGTGTAGCTTGTGGTGTAAAATTAGATGACGATGCAGTTTTCTGTTCAAATTGCGGGTATAAAGTTCATGAAGAGAAAGTAAATAACGATATTACGGATGAAACAATCAATGATACAGTATCTGTAGACAAGCAAGATATAAAAGAAACTTTTGAGGAAGTAAAAACCATTCCTGTTGTGCCTGAATCTGAAAAAGCTTTAGAGACAAGTTCAGAAGAAAGCAAAAAGAAACACGACAAATTAGTAAATAAGCTATTATGGCTAACTTTGATTATTTTTTTTACCGTATTCGTACTTTATCCTTATGTAGCAGCAAATACAAAATCTCCGTGGGTTTCAAATGAAACATTTTCTTTTGATGTTTATAAGCCATATACCTTCAATCATTACAATGCAGAAGAAGATGATGACTATGAATTTGACTGTTATAAGCTTTCCTCAAAGGTAATTTCAGAAATAAAAGATAATCCTCCCCGCTACATTATTTATAATCAAAAAAAATATGAAATGGATGATTATGCTGTAGATTATTTTGATTTAGACTTAGAGACTCAAGATGGTTTTTTGAACGAATATTACGGAATAACAAATAATATAATCCGAAATTATAATGCAATAATTTTCTGGAACGACTATGATGGAAAATATCACCATTTTGATTCAGTAATGATTCTAGATGGTGCAGAGAGCTTTATCTTATACAAGTACATTGATTATTCAAATTTCAACTATTAAAAAGAACTGTTGTTTGAAATCGCTTCAATGTATAATGCAAAAGGCAGAGACTATGTCCTTGAAAAATATGCGAAATAAAATCTTCAATTACCATTATAAGTTCCATTTACACTGTATCATTTCACTTTTCCTTTGTACAGTAAATTTATTTTTTTGCCCTATTGACAAGTTAGACACAGTTAACTATTATTGATTCAGTTAGCACAATCTAACTTTGGAGGCTTAGAATGCCGTTAAGCATGGCTTCAGATGGAGAATCTTTTCTAGTAAAAAAAATCAATGGAAAAGAAGAAGTTCGTCGCTTTCTCGAAAATCTTGGCTTTGTTGCAGGAACACAAGTATCACTCATTTCAAAAATTAGCGGAAATGTCATTGTTCAAGTAAAAGACAGTCGTATTGCCATTAGTAAAGAAATGGCACAGAAAATTATTGTCTAATTTTTTTTACAGTTAAAGTTAGCAATAACTAACAATTATCCAGTACACATTGATAGGAGAATATAAAATGACGCTAAGAGAAACAAAAACCGGTCAAACGGTAACAGTTGTAAAACTGAATGGCGAAGGTGCGGTAAAAAGACGCATCATGGACATGGGCATTACCAAAGGCGTAGAAATTTATGTACGCAAGGTAGCGCCACTTGGAGACCCTGTAGAAATTACTGTTCGCGGATACGAACTTTCTGTTCGTAAAGCAGATGCAGAAATGGTGGAGGTCAAATAAATGATTAAAATAGCACTTGCAGGAAACCCTAACGCAGGAAAGACAACTTTGTTTAATGCGCTTACCGGTTCAAATCAGTTTGTAGGAAACTGGCCGGGAGTTACTGTAGAAAAGAAAGAAGGAAAATTAAAAGGTCATGACGGCGATGTCGTTATCATGGACTTGCCAGGCATCTATTCTCTTTCTCCTTACACACTTGAAGAAGTTGTTTCGCGCGATTACTTAGTTAAAGAACGCCCCGACGCAATTCTTAACATTGTTGACGGAACTAACCTTGAACGAAACCTCTATCTTACTACTCAGCTTGCAGAACTGGGTATTCCTATGGTTGTTGCTGTCAACATGATGGATGTTGTAAAAAAGAATGGAGACAAAATCCACATTGATGCAATGAAAGAAGAACTGGGTTGTCCTGTTGTTGAAATTTCAGCATTGAAAGGAACAGGTTGTATTGAAGCTGCTGAACTTGCAGTAACAAAAGCCTCAGAAAAAAAGCCCATGCTTTATAAACACCGTTTTGACGGTTGTGTTGAACATGCACTGGCTCACATTGAAGAAGCTGTTGTTCATGATCTTCCAGAAGAACAGCACCGCTGGTATTCAGTAAAACTTTTTGAACGTGATGAAAAAGTGATTAAAGCTCTTGGTGTTAGCAAGGACAAACTTTCTCATATTGAAGCTGATATTAAATCTTGTGAAAAAGAACTCGATGACGATTCAGAATCAATCATCACTGCAGAACGCTACAAGTATATTGAATCTATTATCAAAAAATGTGTTACTAAAAAGAACCGCACAAAGCTTACTACTTCAGACAAAATTGACCGCGTAGTAACAAACCGCTGGCTTGCACTTCCTATCTTTGCTGTTGTTATGTGGTTAGTTTACTATGTTGCTATGGTAACCGTTGGTGCAGCTGCTACAGACTGGGCAAACGATGGACTCTTTGGTGACGGTTGGCATTTGTTTGGAATTGGTTCAAAAGCTTACGAAGAAGCCGCAGAAGAATTTGGTGACAGCGCCGCAATTCTTGAAGCAGCAGAAGCTGGACAGTTTACCTATGTTACAGTTGATGACGAAACAATGGAAGTTTCAGAACCAATTGAAATTACTGGTGATATGGTAGCCGAAGCAAACGAACTCGTTGCTAAGTATGGTGAAGAAGGTCCTGACCCCGCAGACTACGGTGTATGGGTTCCTGGTATTCCTGTTCTTATAGAAAATGGTTTGGATGCAATTGGTTGTGCAGACTGGCTTAAAGGACTTATTCTTGACGGAATTGTTGCTGGTGTTGGTGCAGTTCTCGGATTTGTTCCACAGATGCTTGTTCTCTTCCTCTTCTTGGCATTCCTTGAATCATGTGGATACATGGCTCGTATTGCATTCATTCTTGACCGTATTTTCCGCCGCTTCGGACTTTCCGGAAAATCATTTATTCCGG
>CAMHIV010000179.1 GCA_946185185.1 uncultured Treponema sp.
TCAACACTGTAATTTATTTTTTTTGTGTTTTTTATTGTTTTTTTTGTATTTTGTTGTAAAATATGGAGATAAAATTATTTTAAATTATTCAAAAGGCTGTTTTTTACTGATACACCGTAAAATTGGCTCCCAGTCGCAAAATGATGATGCAAAAACGTGCACTAGTGCACTACACGCTGTTTATGGAAAAGGAACTTATAAAATCGTCGCTTTCGCGACGACCATAAACAGAGTGTTTTTGATCATCACTTCGCTCCTTCCCGACAATTTTAATTAAGTGACTATAAAAACGATACACAAGTTTCGAGTAGGTCATTTCGAGAACCTCAATGACCGTTCACATAAATGTTTCTTTATCGCCTCGAATTGTGATAAAATCTTGTCAAATAAAGAGCAGTATGCTTTCTTAAAAATGGTCATCCAGAACAAAAGCGAATCCACCTTTACCGATAAAGTTTTATCACTTGTTAAGGATGCCAAAAAGAATATTCAATGGAAGAGGCAGTATATGGATTTAGAACGCGAAAAGCTTTATGCATATGATGACGGTGTTGAAGCTGGAGCAAAGAAAAAAGCTATTGAGACAGCGAATAATCTTCTTAAAATGAATGTCGTAACAATCGAACAGATTGCCTCTGCAACGAGCCTATCTATAGAAGAAGTTACAAGCCTTAAAGAAACCTTTAACTGAGGTTTCGAGGGCCTCAACCTCCGCGGCATAAAAAAAATACCCGTGAGATTTTACCCACGGGCGGTTTGATAATGAGCAATAATTTTACTCTGTTACCAATGTGTATGTAGTTGCAGAAGTCATATCAGGAATGTTTGATGAAGTTGCGTAGTTGATTGTGATTTCACCCATTGTTGTATCAGAAAGCAAATTCTTGATTGTATACTTTACACCATTTGAAATACTAGTTGCGTCATAAGCTAAATAAAAATCCCCTGAAGTATAATCAAAATCAACATTACTAGAAAAACGAATACCAAGAGCAGATAAGTTAATTCTATCTGATGTTATTGAAGAAACTTTATGTCCAGTAAGTAAATCTGAAGACATCAATGCTGGATTGCGTTCCGGCCATATATACTGACTTGAATAACTCAGTGTATATACCGTAGAAGAATTATTTACAATATTCAAAATATCAGCATACGCCGGACTATAAATATCCTTCAAAGTAAGATCCTTTGGATAACGTGAATCAGAGATAAGTTTTAATGTGCTGCCATCAGAAGAAAGATTATATGCCAGACGATTTATTTTTTTAGCATGTAAACTTTCATATCTCTTATAGCGAGCAATTACATCAGATGGTACTTCTGTTTCATTTGTTGTATCTGTATACCCAAACTGTGAATAAGTTAAATATCTAAGAGATTTTTCATCTGTTTGAGGAATATCCCCTTCAACCCAAGTATTCAAGGCATACGAATAAAGACTCTTTGTGTTTGAGTTATATGTATAAGAACATTTATAATACACTTTAAAGGATGTATAATCCATTGCGGTAACATAAGATGATTCTGAAAACTCTACAGTTTCAGAATTTACACTAAACTTCTTTCCAGCAAGTTCATTTTCTCCTACGCTTTCCGGTAAAGAAACTCCTGAACTGCTGCTTGAAGCGGCAAGAAGAAGTGCGGCATTGTTATTGTCAGATGAATCTGAACAACCAAAGAATAATGCAGCTGATACGACAGCTGCGGCCAATGTGATTAGTTTTTTCATAAAACCCTCAATTTTTTTTCGAGTAACTTGTTTAATAAACAACTTCTACGAAGTCAATTGAGAGTGTACCCCCCCCCGACTTTTTGTCAATAGGCACAATGACCGGTGGTTTCGAGGGCCTCAACCACCGCAGTTAAAAACTCAACCACCGAGATAAAAGATTCAACAAACACAATAAAAGATTCAACAAACGAGTTATGATTGAGTATCCACCTGCGCCAGCATGGAAGGGGCGACGAGCTTACGAGGAGCGGATTTGCGGGAGGAAACGAGCGCAAAGACCGAGCGTCAGCAGGCCCTGGAACGCTGGTTGCAAAGAGGTTTGCGCACAAAAGGATTTTAAAAAACCTGTCTTCCTGAAATAAATACGGCTTTTACTTTACCGGTTAAGGTTTTTCCTTCAAACGGAGTAGCTTTTCCCTTGCTGAAGAATTGTTTGGAATCCACTATCCAGTTTTCATCGGGATTTAAAAGTGTTAAGTCTGAATCAAAACCAGCCTTAAGAAGCCCCTTGTTTAAATGGAGAATTCTTGCAGGGTTCGCAGACATAAGTTGAGAAAGTCGTTTTGCGGAAATCTGGCCTTCTTTTACAAGTACTTTGTTGCAAACGCCGTAACTTGCTTCGATTCCAGTGAAACCTGGGGCACCTTTTGCTTTATCTTCGAGGGTATGTGGGGCATGGTCGGTAGCAATACAATCAACTGTTCCATCGCGGATTGCATCGATTATAAAAAGACGGTCTTCTTCGCTGCGGAGAGGTGGATTTACCAGCGCGCGAATATTTGGTTCTTCTGTACCGGTGAGCGCAATATGATGAGGAGTTACTTCGCAGGTTACCGAAAATCCATGCTCTACTGCCGGAACGGGAACAAATGCACGGCCTTCCAAACCAGCTTCATACGCCGCATCCGCCATATCTGTGTAAAAATCAGCTGCTTCATCGGAAAGTTCCTGTTTTGCACGGCGAATTGCTTCTATTGAACCGACTGTACTTACATGACACATGTGAACATGACAACCAGCCTGGCGTGCAATCTGAATATTTCGTTCGGTGCAAATATCTTCTGCCATCTGAAGAAGTTCATTTGCTTCTGTCAAAGAAGAATCAATTTTTTCTATTATATCGACCGGGATTTCATTTGTATCGATTTGAGTTCCGCCCCAGGCCGGAAGATGCCACTGTTCCATAAGTTTAAGCGCATCAATTCGATGAGGGCGGGCTGCAGCAGCTAAATCAGGGTCTTCACAGTGACAGGAAACAATTATTCCTTTTTCTGCGGCAATTTTCATGCCCTTAAGCATAACCGCACTTGAAGCAACTTCATGACCATCTTCTGTGATGAGAGGAACATTTTCACGATCCAAATTATTAAGATGTTCAACGGATTTGCCTTCGAAATTATCTGTAATGCTGACAGACTGGAAAATATTTGCAAGTCCTAGTTTTGTTCCGCGATTTTTTACTTCCATTGCGGCTTCAAAACTTGATACAACCGGATTTGTATTCGGCATGCAAACTACAGTTCCATAACCGCCCGCAACGGCAGCTTTTAATCCAGATTCCAAATCTTCTTTTTGAGTAAGTCCCGGATCACGGAAATGAACATGCAAATCGATGAACGAAGGAGTTACTGTAAGCCCTTTTGCATCATACAATTCAAGATTTGTATCAGAAACAATTCCATCTTCAGAAAGTACAGATTTTGCAAGCGCTTCAACTGTTGCTTTATCAGTAAAAAATCCCTGAAAAACAGAGCGGATTTTTCCTTCAACAGAAAGAATTGCGCCGGGAGTTTCCATATTTTCATCGAGAAGGCGTGCATTGTAAATCAAAAGGGCATTTGTCATTATTTATTCCTAATTATTTGATACTGTTACAGGAGTTTCACCTGCCTTATATAAAGTATCGCAGTATTCACAGCGGTAAAGAGCATTTTCTTTATCAACAAGAAGAAATGTTGGATTTACATAATGTTCAGTAATCGTGATACAGCGCGGATTTTTGCACTTAAACACATTCTGAACACGAGTAGGAAGTTCCATCTTAATTTTTCGTACGATTTTTTCGTTTTGAATAATATTTACGGAAATATTCGGGTCAATAAATCCAAGTACGGAAAAATCAATATCCATTACATTTTCAATTTTAATAATATCTTTTTTGCCGCTTTTTTTAGAACTTACATTCTGAATCAAAGCTGAACAAAATGGCGACTTATCAAGACCAAGCCACTGAAAAATACGCCAGCCGCAACCAGCCCGGATATGATCAATTACAAGTCCATTTTTTATTGTATCAACATTTAACATAACTTTAGATCTCCTCGTAAATTAAAGGGCTCCAGTCAATTTTGAAATCAATGCCATTCGCGCATACATTCCAAATTTTACCTGCTTGAAATATGCAGCTCGCGGGTCATCATCTACTTCTGGAGAAATTTCGTTTACGCGTGGAAGTGGATGAAGAACTATCATTCTCTGTTTTGCAAGCTTCATTTTTTCGCGATCAAGAATATAACTGTCCTTAAGGCGGATATAATCCTGTTCGTTGAAGAAGCGTTCCTTCTGAACTCGAGTCATGTAAAGAACATCAAGCTCGCCGATCACTTCTTCAAGTCGTTCTGCAGTTTCGTACTGGATGTTATTTTTTTCCAGCATTTTAATCATATATTCCGGCATACAAAGTTCTTTTGGACTTATGAAAATAAACTTATTTCCCTTGTAGCGACTAAGTGCCTGAGTAAGACTGTGAACTGTTCGACCAAATTTTAAGTCGCCGCAGAAACCAACAGTAAGCCCCTGATAATCGCCCATAAGACGGCGGATTGTTACCAGATCGGTCAGAGTTTGAGTTGGATGGCTATGACCACCATCACCGGCATTAATAATCGGAACTGGAGAATACTTACTTGCAAGCAATGCAGCTCCTTCCTTTGGATTTCTCATTGCAATTACATCTACATAGGAAGAAACTACGCGAATTGTGTCTGCAAGAGTTTCCCCCTTTGTGGATGAAGTATAAGAAGCGTCTGCAAAACCTTCTACAGTTCCCCCCAGATGAAGCATAGCCGCTTCAAAAGAAAGCCGGGTTCTTGTACTCGGCTCAAAAAAAAGTGTCGCAAGAATTTTCCCGCGACACACGTCTTGAAATGAAATAGGATCAACATTCATCTGTTCTGCCAAAGAACAAATTTCATCAATTTCGGAAACTGTCAAATCTCCCGGTTCAATTAGATGACGACCTTTTAACATACGTTAGAAACTCCAAACTGAATTTTTATAAGTATAAAACTTCTTTGCGTTGAACACAAGTATTTTTCGAGAGGGATGTTTTTCTAATGTCACTTACTATAACGGATAATCTGTCCAGCAGAAAGCCATAAAAAATCATAGTGCATAGAAC
>CAMHIV010000180.1 GCA_946185185.1 uncultured Treponema sp.
ATACCAAAAAACTTAGTGTCTAAAAATTATAAAAAAATAAGCGAAAATCTGAATTTAATTTACTTGAATTATGTTAAAATCGTTATATAATAAATGTTATGAGTGATTATCTTGATCCAAACAACGAAGAATTATTAAAAGATTTCTTTGCCGAAGCTGAACAACAAGTAGAGACTCTCGAAAGTAATGTACTGGTAATCGAAAATGATCCGACTAACCATGATGCAGTTGACGAAATTTTCCGTGCCGCACATACATTGAAGGGGGGATCTGCAACTGTTGAAATGAATGAACTTTCCGGATTCACTCACAAGGTTGAGGATGTTCTTGATGAAATTCGTTCTGACAGGCTTGAAGTCAGTGAACCAGTAGTAGATATTCTCTTAACATCTATCGATGTCATTAAGGCAATGATGGAAGCTAGACAGAATGGTGAAGTCTATTCTGAAGATATATCAGAAATCGAAGAGAAATTAAAATCTTATATCCCGGAAAAGGGTGATAAGAAGAAAAAATCTGCGCCACCGGCAGGAACTGGACCAGCAGCTGCGCCTAAACCAGCTGCTCCTGCGGCTCCGGTTGCAAAACCTGCTTCAAACAGCCCGTTTGATTATCCAAAACTTACGGATGATGAATTTGAAGAATTGAAGAGTGCCTGTGAAGGTAATCAGAAAGTATGGCGTGTTGCAGTTAAATTTGATGAAAATAACCCGATGAACTCGGTTGGAGGAATTCAGGTTTTCGCTGCATTAAAAGCATTGGGCAGTGTTTTAAAAACTGTTCCTGATTTTGATGCGCTTTATGAAGATGAATTCTACGAATGCGTATATTATTACATGGCCTCTGATTCAGATGCTTCTACTATCGAAGATACTGCATTCCTTGGCGATGTTACGATTTGTACAGATGCTCAGGTTATAAATGGTGCTGATGCAGATGGAGCTTCTTCAGCTGCTCCTGTAGCTTCAGCTGCGCCTACTGCTCCTGTAGTAGAAGAATCTGCCCCTGTTGCGGCACCGGCTCCTGCTTCCCCTGTAGCTGAAAAAACTGAATCTAAGAAAGATGTTGCTCCTGCTGCTAAACAGGCTGATAAAAAAGATCACGCTGCGGCTCAGCAGAGTTCTGTTTTGCGCGTTGATTCAAAGCGTGTAGATTACCTTTTGAATCTTGTTAGTGAAATTGTAATTACAAAGGCTTCATTTAACCAGCTTTCAAATTCTTTGAATAACGAATTGCTTGATTTCCAGTCTTCACAGAGTGGATTCCGTGAAAAGATTCATAGATTGCTGGAAGATTTGCCTCATTATCTTGAAGAAATGAACAATGGAAAGTCAGCCCGCGAAATTCGTGAGGAAATTTCTGTTGCGCTTGGTGATGTAAGCAGTGTATTTGAGAAAAATGAAGCTAATCTCAAATCTCTTTCTGTAAAACTTCGTTCTTCTACTCAGAATTTGGGTAGAATTGCGGGTGAATTGCAGGAAGGTGTAATGAAAATCCGAATGGTTCCTATCAATCAGATTTTCAGCCGCTTCCCTCGGGTTGTTCGAGATCTTTCTCGTGATTTGAATAAGAAAATTGATCTTCAGATAGAAGGTGAAGATACAGAACTTGATAAATCGGTTGTCGAAGATTTGCTTGATCCTATTATGCACTGTGTCCGAAACTCTGTGGATCATGGTATTGAAGCTCCTGATGTTCGTCTTGCTTCTGGTAAGTCGGATGTTGGTAAAGTTTTACTTAAAGCTTCGAATGAAGGAAACCTTATTGTTATCGAAATTAGTGATGACGGTGCGGGAATTAACGTTGAAAAAGTTAAGAATAAGGCTATTCAGAAAGGTCTTATTCATCCTGATAAGATTTTAACAGATCAGGAAGCTTATCAGTTGATTTTTGAACCAGGTTTCTCTACTGCAGATAAGATTTCTAATGTATCTGGTCGTGGTGTAGGACTTGATGTTGTTAAGACAATGATTGAAAAATTGAATGGTACTGTAACCGTATTCTCTGAACATGGTAAAGGTACAACATTCAGTATCAAGTTGCCTTTGACAATGGCTATTATTCAGGGTCTTCTTGTACGTGTTGGTCGGGAAATTTACTCGATTCCAATTGCGTCGGTTATTGAAAGCCAGAGAATTCTTCCTACAGAAATCAGAACAATTGATAATTATGAAGTACTTAATCTCCGTAATGAAGTTATCAGTGTTCTTCGTCTTTCAAGACTTTTCGGCATAAAAGATACTCAGCAGAATGAGTACTGCAATATTGTAATTGTCGGCTCTAAAGATAGAAAGGTCGGCGTAATGGTTGATTCTTTGATTGGTGAAGAAGATGTTGTAATCAAGCCTTTGAAGGATCAGTTTACAGCTTCTCCTGGAATTGCAGGTGCTTCAATTCTTGGTGATGGTTCGGTTTCTCTGATTATTGATGTAAGTCAGTTGCTTGAATTAGGTTTGAAGCAGGATGCAGAAGCTAATCAGATTGTAAGTTTGTAGGTGGCGTTGTATGACAATTGAATCAATTTTAATTTCCGATGAGGAAGCTACAAATCTTAATGCAGTTCAGACTGTTTCTGATTCAAATCAGGATAGAAAAGCTCAGGATGTTATCGATTTTAAAATGGTAACTTTTTCTCTTTCTGGAAAAGATTATGCCATTGATATTATGTATGTTAAGGAAATTGCAAAGGCTGGTATGTTTACCTATGTACCAAATACATTGCCTTTTGTAGTTGGTGTATACAACCTTCGTGGTGAAATTATTCCAATTCTTGACATGCGCATCTTCTTTAATATCGATGTACCGGAACAGAAACCTGGCGCATTAAGCAATCTTCTTATTCTTACAGTTGAAGATCAGACTTTTGGTATTATTGTTGATAAAATCGATAAGGTTGTCGGAGTTCAAAAGTCTTCGATTCAGCCGTCACATCCACTTTTTGTTGATATTAATATTAAATATATTTCTGGTGTAGTTGAAAGCAATAAGAGACTTTATATTCTTCTTGATATATCTAGAATTTTTTCTAAAACAAAGGATGAAGAAGAATATAAGCAGGAAGCTCGCCGTGCGAGTGTTACAAAACAGCTTGAAGCTTCTTTTAATGAGTCAAGAAAAGCAAAGGGACTTGCTTCTGATGCTCCTGAAAAAGCTGAAACAAAGGCTGCTCCTGCTGAAACTCAGAAAAGTGCTTCTACGGAAGAAAAAGCTCCAGAGCCGGTTCTGGATAAAGATTATGACTTTGTGGTTGAAGGCTTAAAGACTTATGGAAATTTTGCTGTAAGCGAGCTTAATGAAAGCTGGGTAAAGCACAGATATAGCGAATGGAAGAATGAAAGGGCTTCTAGTTCTGTTCAAATTCAGAATGAAGCTGATGCAAAAGAGTTCTTAAAATCTTTCTGGTCTACAGGTTCAGAAAAAATCTGGACAAAAGAGTTTGCTGACGAAGTTTATGAACTTTTGCCGGACAATAGTGCAAAGCAGCTTACTGTTTGGAATCCTGGTTGTGCTAGTGGTGCTGAAACTTATAGCCTTGCCTGTGTTCTTACAAAACGTTATCCGAATGCTAAGATTCGAATATATGCTCAGGATACTGATTTGCTTGGAGTTTCAAACGCTCCTATGCTTTCTGTTCCTGCTGACCAGGCTTCTGGTTGGATTTCTCCATTTATCACTAAAAAGGCAAATGGAGAGGCTACATTCAATCAGCAGATAAAAGATGCCATCATGTTTGAATATCATGACTGCAAAAATACAAATGCATTGCCAATGATTGATTTGATTTTTGCAAGAGATTTGTTATCATTGATGGATGTAGATTCTCAGAAGTCTGTTCTTGCAGATTTTGAGGAAAAATTGAAGGGAAATGGTACTATTTTCCTTGGTGAAAATGAATCTATTTCTCACTTAAATGACTTTATGGAACATAGTAAAGGCGAATTAACTGCATATTCGAAGCAATAAACTTGGAGGTTATTAATGAGAGTCGAATACATCAATCCGTTTGTTGAGACATCATTCAGAGTTTTGAAAGAAGTTCTTGGTGATGCTGACGTAAAACGAGGTAATCTTTACTTAAAATCAACGGCGATGCCAGTAATGGGTGTTGCTGCTTTGGTAGGTCTTGCTGGTGACGTTGAAGGTCGTGTTCTTTTTGATATGACTCTTGAAACAGCAATTAATATTGCATCAAAGATGAATGGTGAAAAACTTACTCAGTTTGATGAACTTGCAAAGGCGACTATCAGTGAATTGGCTAATCTTATTACAGCTCAGGCTGTAACAAAGTTGCATGAACTTAACTTTAAGTTCGATCTTACACCTCCTGCTTTGTTTGCAGGTCAGCAGATGGAAATCGCTGCTTTGGCTGGTGGTTCTGAAAATGTAGAGGCTCTTATTGTTCCTCTTATTACAGAATGTGGTAAAATTGAAGTAAACGTAGCAATCCGCGAACGTGCATAATATTGGGAGATAGATAGTATGAAAACAGTAAATGACTTTCCTTCAATTAACGAGCGACCGCCGGAAGGGCAGAAAGGCGATGGAACATGTTTCCGTGTAATGATTGTTGATGACTCAATGTTCGTTGCAAAGCAGCTCGGTCAGATTTTGACCAGTGAAGGCTATGAAGTTGTAGCTACTGCAGCCGATGGAAAAGAAGGTGTTGATAAATACAAGGAACTTGCTCCAAATATCGATCTTGTAACCATGGATATTACTATGCCAAAGATGGATGGTATTACAGCTCTCGAACAGATTATGAATTTTGATAAATCTGCTCGTGTTGTAATGGTTAGTGCTCTCGGAAAAGAAGAACTTGTTAAGAAATCTCTTTTGCTTGGTGCAAAGAACTATATCATCAAGCCTTTGGATAGAAAAAAGGTTCTTGAAAGAATTGCAGCTTGCTTGAAATAGTCATTTAAAATAATGACTAAATCTGTTATAGTAGGAGTATGAATAAAATTCGAATACCTACTATGACAGTGCTTGTTGCAGCTGTTCTTTTTTCACTTTTTTCAATTAATTTTTCTTTTGATGTCTCTTTGTTGGCTTTTCCTGTGGCAGCGGTGATTTCTG
>CAMHIV010000181.1 GCA_946185185.1 uncultured Treponema sp.
TTTTGTCACCAACATTGTATTTCTTTACAGCTTCTTCAAAAGGAGTTTCACGGTCTTCGCTCAAATTGAACTTATTTACAAGACCTTCGATTCCATTTGGAGCCTTTACGAAAATACCAAAGTCAGTAATTGAAGTTACTTCACCTTCAAGTGTTGAACCAGGTTTATATTCTTCAGCGAACTGTTTCCAAGGGTCTTCTGTAAGCTGTTTGATACCAACCTTAATTCTATGAGCTTCAGCATCGCAGTCAATTACTACAACTTCAAGTTCCTGATCTACAGAAACTTCGCTGCCCGGATGCTTAACTTTCTTTGTCCAAGAAATATCATCTGCGTGAAGGAAACCATCGATTCCTTCTTCAAGCTGAACGAAAGCGCCGGCATTTGTAATTTTTACAACCTTACCCTTTACTTTTGTTCCAACTGGATACTTGTCAGCAATTGAATCCCATGGATTAGCAGTTACCTGTTTGATACCCATAGAAACACGACCAGCCTGGATATCATAACCCAAAATCATTGCTTCTACTTCATCACCTACATTTACCATGTCAGATGGCTTGCTGATTTTCTTTGTCCAAGAGAATTCACTGATATGAACAAGACCTTCAATACCTTCTTCAAGTTCGATGAAAGCACCAAAGTCTGTAAGTTTTGTAACCTTACCTTTTACGATATCATTTACATGATACTTTTCTTCGAAGTGAATCCATGGATCTTCTGCAAAATGCTTAAGAGAAAGATTGATTCTCTTTTCAGCTGGATCAAGGCGGATAACCTTAAGTTCGATTTCCTGACCTTTCTTTACAAAATCCTTTGGACGAGCAACGTGTCCCCAGCTCATATCATTGATATGAAGAAGCCCATCGAAGCCACCGAGATCGATGAATGCACCAAAACTTGTGAAACTCTTAACAGTTCCCTTTACAGTGTCACCGATTTTTACTTCGTTGAAGAATGCATCGCGTTTTGTATCAATCTGTTCTTCAAGATATTTTCTGCGGTTTACAACCACATTTGCTTTGCTTTCTGAATAAAGGCGTTCAATATAGAACAAAGATTTTACGCCGAGCAAAGATTCAGTCTTTTCAACTTTCTGACTATCTGACTGACTAATTGGCAAGAATGCATGAATGTCGCCACCAAGGTTAACATCATAACCACCCTTTACAATCTTTGAAATTGTTCCTTCTACAGGTGTTTTTTCCTTGAATGCCTGAGCAACATCTTTCCACATGCGCTTTGCATCTGCCTTAGTCTTTGAAATTTCCGGACCATTGCGGCCAAAAACCTTAACTAAGAATACTGAAACTTTGTCCCCTACGTTTGGCAGATTACCTGCGAACTCCTCTACGGGGAGTCTACCCTCTGACTTACAGCCAACGTCAAGGAAAACATAATCTTCAGAAACTGAAATTACTTCACCTTCTACGATCTGTCCTTCTTCCGGATTGCTGAGATTGTTCAGAGACTCTTCTAATTGTGTCTGGATAGCGCTCTTGGAGTTCTGAGCTTCTTCCTTTTCCACTTCCATTTCTTCCATTTTAAACCCTTGTTTATTTATTTTATTTAATATTATTTCACAAACCTGCTCTATGGTCAAGTTAGAGGTATCAACGTAAAACGCGTCAGGAGCACGCTTTAGAGCGCCTTCAGCCTTATTTCTGTCGATTTCATCCCGCTTGCGGATTGCCTCTTTTATTTCTTCAAGAGTCATGTTGCTTACACCCTGATCAAAACGGCGTTGAGCCTGTACATCAAGGGATGCATCCAGATAGAATTTATGTTCTGCCTGAGGAAATACAACAGTTGTCATATCGCGGCCTTCACAAACGATGCTGATACTTTTTACAATTTCCTGCATTCGGTCATTTACCAGATGACGAACCGGCACAATTGCAGAAATCTGGGCAACATTTTTACTTACCCTGTCATCATGCAAATGATCTTCAACATCAGTTCCGTTCAAAACGAGCCGCGATTTATTGTAATCGAGCTTCTGTTTTTTACAGAATTCAACAACAGCATTTTCATCCGAAAGCTCAATTCCAGCATCAAGAAGTGCAAGTGTAAGAGCGCGGTAAAAACTTCCGCTGTTAAGATAAGTGATGTTCAATTTCTTTGCGATAATTGAAGCAATTGTACTTTTTCCTGTTCCGGCAGGTCCGTCCATAGCAATAATCATGTTATTTCCTTTCTATATTTATCTATTATTATTGATCAAAATTTTTCAGTTTTTCGACAAAGTTTTAAAAGCCCCTGTACTTCGGAAGGTGTAAGGTCGCGAAATTCCCCCGGCTTCAAATCCTTAATTTCGACATTTCCAATGCGAACACGCACAAGACGTTTTATGCCGATTTCTTTTGAAGCAAAGACATTTCGAATTTCACGGTTTTTACCTTCAATAAGCACGATTTTTATTTTTCTTGCATTCAATTCACGGGCAGATTTACATTTGTAGAAAACTCCATCTACACGGATTCCCTTTTCAAATTCTTCACAAAGAGTTCTAGGAAGAGGCATAGACGAATCAACTACGTATTCTTTTTCCAGTTCCGCAGAAGGATGAGATAAGGTTGCAGCAAAACTGCCGTCGTTTGTAAAAATTATGAGCCCCTGACTGAACATATCAAGACGACCTACATTATACAGCCGCTCAGAGTAAGACTCTTTCAGCAAATCTGCAGCAACAGGACGTCCCTTTTCATCGGAAAGAGAACATACATAACCTGCAGGTTTATTTAAAAGGACATATCTTTTCTGTTCTTCCGGCTCAACTTTTTTTCCATCTACGCAGATTGTATCTTTTAGCGTAACTTTTGTGCCTAATTCAGTAACAACGGTTCCATTTACGGTTACGCGTCCATCCTGAATAATTTTTTCTGAGGCACGACGGCTGGCAACTCCACTGTGAGCCAGAAAAACCTGAAGCCGCATTTCATCTTTATTTTCGTTATCGGGCAAGTTCAAACCTCTGTTCTTCGTCTTCATCAAGTTTAGGAAGTTCTGAAATACTGTTCAAGTGGAAGAACTTTAAAAATTCCTTTGTTGTTCCAAATTGTATTGGACGACCAGGAACATCTTTTCGACCAACTTCCTTAATCAAACTCCGCTCCATAAGCTGACGAATCATATTGTCGGCGCTGACTCCACGAATTTTTTCAATTTCAGTTCTTGTAATCGGCTGAGAATAAGCAATAATCGAAAGAGTTTCCAAAGCCGATTTTGAAAGGCGGCCGGAATTCTTTTCGCCGTAACGTTCACGAAGAACATCCCAGAATTCACCTTTTGGAATCAAAGTCCAGCCACCAGTAATCATGGTAACTTCAATTCCTGAATTTTCAGCTTTATATTTCTCCTGCAGATTTTCAATGCAGACTTTTACAACTTCCTCCGAAATCTGAGCGATGTTAGAAAGCTGCTTTTCTGTAACAGGTTCGCTTTCCAAAAAAAGCACAGCTTCAACAAGGGCAGTTTCTTTTTCCAGTTCCATTTTTTCCACCGTTATTATATTTATTCTGTTTTATTTTCAACCTTTTCAGTCGTATTATTTTCAACGCGGTCAACAGTAATCTCGAAGTTTTCAAAACTTTCATTAGAATCCAACCGTTTTACAATTTTAATGTCGCCGAAAACTTTATTCTGCATGATTTTAATCAATCTGAATTTTACTGCTTCGAGAATCGCCATAAATGCACAAACCACATCCATGGAATTTCCTGCGCGGGTAATCAAATCTGAAAACATACATTCGTTGTTCTTCTCAAAAAGCTCGTTCATCAGAGTAATTTTTTCGTTTACCGAAATTTCCTCGTACATATTCAAAATCTTTTCATTTGAATACTGACTTACCATCGTTTTGAAAAGTTTCTGCATCTGCTGCAAAAGTTCCCAGGTATCTATTTCTTCCCAGTCGTCAGTGCGATCTTCAAAAGGCAATGTACGCTGAATTTTACTTCGCTCAAAATTCCAATCCGAATTATCTTCTTTTTCTTCCATAAGAGCAGAAAGCTTTTTAAACTTCTGATATTCAATCAACTTTTCTACAAGTTCCGAGCGAGGATCTTCGTATTCTTCATCGTCGTAGTTTATTTCGATTGGAAGCAGCATCTTACTCTTCATATTCAAAAGCATCGCTGCCCATTTGTAAAATTCGCTCAAATCTGTAAGGTCTGTCTGAGTTACAAAATCCAGATATTCAAGATATTGCTCTGTAATTTCTGCAATAGGAATATCATAAATGTTGATTTCACTTTTATGAATCAAAAACCAGAGTAAATCCAACGGTCCTTCAAATTCACCGGCCGTAAATTTGCGCTTGATTTCTTCAGCCTCATCCTTTTCTACAGTGAGGGTTTCGTAATTAGAATCAGCAAGTTTTGTTCCCATAGCATCCGCCTTCCAGCAGCTTTCTAAAAAGAATCTGCGTATTTTCAGGACATTTTTCCACGCCCTGAGGTGAAAGGGATTTTAAATAAGAATTTAAAGTTTCCCTTAATTTAGAATCGGCAGATTCTTTCAAAATCTCAAGTGCAGGAATCAAAACAAATTCTCTTTCTTTCATGCGCGGATGCGGAATTTCCAAATCAGGAGTATTTATTAACTCTGTGCCAAATTCTTCTATATCAATATCTATGGACCGAGGCCCGAACCGAATTTCTTTAGAACGGTCACGTCCAAGTTCTGCCTCAATCTGATTTATCTGCTTTAAAAGTTCAAAAGGACTCATAGAATTATCTGCGAATCCTTTAAAAACCATGTTATAAAAATTATCCTGATCGGTCACATACATGGCTTTTGACTCATAAACAGAAGACATAACGGGATTCTTTAAAATCCCACACAGTTTCTGACAAGCCTTAGCAAGTAGTTCTATTGAAGAAAAACCGCTAAAACTTGTATTGGAGCCAAGCCCAAGCAAAACCGAAATCATTTAGAAAAGACCTTCCTGAGCCGGAATTTCTGTTGCTTCGGCAGAAGATTCAGCCTTAGACTTTTTCTTAGTTTCCTTTTCCTCTTTTTTAATAGGATTTCCTTCTTTGTCAC
>CAMHIV010000182.1 GCA_946185185.1 uncultured Treponema sp.
AAAAAATATCACCAGTTTAAGGAAACTGGTGACATTATTATTTACAAGTTACACAGACTGATAATTATTCACATGCTGCTTGTGCGTTGATTTTTGCAAATTCTTTGCTGCGGATTATGTAGTAGGTTGTAAGAACTGTGGTTCCGGCTAGAATCCAGGAGGCGGGGTAGACCAGGGTCAGAACGCCGAAAGCTTCAAGTGGAGGGAGGATTTTTTTAAAGTGGGCAAAAACGGTGTAAATCCACACAACGCGGAAAACGCATACACCGAAAATTGTTTCAATAGTTGGAAGGAGAGAATGTCCCATAGCACGCAGGGTTGAGGCACCGATTTCGTAGCTGTTTATAAGGCAGTCGAAGGTTTCTACGGCCAACATTCGAAGTACTCCATACTTTATTGCAACAGGATCTATTGTATAAAGACCAATGAAGAACTGTCTGAAAACGACAAAGAAGAATACCATCACGCCTGTAATTGCAACACTGGAAATCATGCAGTAGCGGAAGATTTTCTTGCAGCGTTCAACTTTTTCTGCTCCAAAGTTTATGCTGGTAAAGGTTACAGTTGTTTGATTGAATGCACCGACAACATAAAAACTGAAGTATTCAAAATTGAGTTCTGCAGCGGAACCTGCCATTGCGCTTGAACCAAAGCCGTTAATTGCACTTTGAATTGTGATATTTGAAATATTGAAAACGATTCCCTGAAGTCCGGCAGGAACTCCAATTTTTATCATTCCAATCAGATAGGTGCGGTTAATTTTTAATTTTCGAAGGTCTACTTTTAACTCTGAAGATTCATTCAAAAGAAAGATTAGAACAAGAATTCCGCTTACTGCCTGTGATGCAACGGTTGCAATTGCAACTCCCGCTACATCCATGTGCAGAGGAATTACAAGAATCAGATTTAATATTACATTTACAATTCCGGAAGCAAAAAGACTGTAAAGCGGTCGTTTTGTGTCGCCCTTTGTACGGAGCACGGCTGAACCAAAATTGTAAAGCATGAAAAAAGGCATTCCTGAAAAATAAATGCGCAGGTAAAGAACTGCATAATCAAGAACATCATCCGGTGTAGCCATAAGAATCAAAATTGGTTCTGCGATGAAAAATCCGATGAAAATGAGCGCGATTCCGGTGATGAGCGAAACTGCAATTGCTGTATGCACTGCATCCTGAATATTTTTTTTGTTTCCCTGCCCAAGAAGATTTCCGATTATTACATTTGCGCCAACGGAAAGTCCCAGAAAAAGATTTATGATGAAACTGATTACGTTTCCGTTACTTCCGATAGCTGCAACTGCCTGAGTTTTGTTTTCTGCAAAGCGCGCAACAATTGCAACATCAGCAGAGTTAAAAAGCTGCTGAAGTATGCTGGATGCGGCAATTGGAAGGGTAAAAAGTATTATTTTTCCCCAAAGAGGCCCGTTTAACATGTCGACTCTATCGTTTTTCATCGAGTCAATTTTACGGATAGGCTAGTTTTTGTGCAATGAGTTTTGAATATCTTGCAGGCTTATTTCTGTACGGTTTTCCTGCGCACAAATCAGGGCGGCGGTGTTTATTACAGATTCAATCATGGCGCAGCTTGCCCCGGCAAAGTTTTTTGCAAGATTTTCAACATTTACTCCGGCGGCAAATTTCTTTCCTGCAGAATATTTTTCGATTAGTTTTACACGGGTTGCATAATCCGGTGCAGGAACTGAATATTTTGCGTCAAAGCGTCCGGGGCGGATTAAGGCTGGATCCAACGCAGTTATGCTGTTTGTTGCCGCCAGAACAAGAATTCCGTTATGAGGGGTGAATCCATCAAGTTCATTCAAGAGGGCGGTTACGATTCTTGTGTTTTCAGTTTCAATCGCTGAACCGGAATAGTTTCTGCGGGTTCCGATTCCGTCAAATTCATCGATAAAAACAATGCACGGTGCTTTTCTGCGTGCCTTTGCAAAAAGCAGTTTGACTTTAGCAGGTCCTATTGCCATGAACATGCTTTCAAAATCGGTCGCCTTTGCCGGTATAAAGTTTACTCCTGCTTCACCGGCCAGAGCTCTTGCAAAAAGAGTTTTTCCGTTTCCCGGCTCACCCTCTAAAAGAATTCCTTTTGGCAGTCGGACCCCGGTCTTTTTGCAAATAGATGGATTTTTCATGAGGTTCGCAATCTGCATCATGTCCTTTTTTAAATCATCCATTCCGATTATGTCTGAAAATTTTACTCCGGTTTTTCTTACAGTTTTAAATGTGTTCGGACTTATAAACTTTCTGAATACAAAAAGAATTGCTCCAAAAAACAAAACATAAAAGAATATGTCCAGTGCAAGTGAAATGATTTCCGAAATTTCTTTTTCTTCTTCAATTTTTACATCGTGAAGAAGTAAGTATTCTTTCAGGCTTGGTGAAAGAGGATTTTCGGTTTTGAAAGAAGTTTCTCCGCCGTTGTACTTAAATGTAATTTTTTCTTTTGAAATTTTTACAGATGAAATCTTGTTTTCGGCTACGTCTTCGTAGAAGGTTTTGTAGGAAACTGAATCTTCTTTATTTGAAACAAATGAAAGACCTGCGTAAATTCCTGCTGCTGCGACGATTATTGCAATCAATATAAACTTCTTTTTCATGCTTTAATTATTGTAGATTTTTTTCCTGTATGCAATTATTGAACTATGAAAAAAATTGCCTCTATTGCACTTTTTGTATTTGTTCATGCTTTTTTATTTTTTGCTCAGGGAACAGAAGAAATTGAAGCTCTTTCAGAAAATTCTCCGCTTTATTTTGGAAACCCGTCAAAATGCGAATTGACAGAGGAGGAAGACTATATTCTGGAAAAAAATGAATACACGCTTTCCTATAATTCCCAAAAACTGATTCCTAATTGGGTAAGCTGGCATTTATCTTCTTCTGATATTGGAGAAAGCGGGCGGGCAAATGATTTTCGACCAGATTTTTCGCTTCCTGGAAAATTCTATGCAGTAAAAAAAAGTGACTACCAGTATGTAAAATACGGTTTTGATCGCGGACATGTTTGCCCAAGTGCCGACCGGTCAGCTTCAAAAGAAAGCAATAGTGTTACTTTTTTGATGACGAATATGATTCCTCAAAGTCCGGATTTAAATAGAATCGTCTGGAAAGATTTTGAAGCCTTTGAAAGAACTTTGTCTTTGGAAGGAAATGAACTTTACATAATTGCCGGCGGAGAAGGAAAGGGCGGTGAAAGTGAAAAGGGGTATTTTGAATCGATTCCGCTTGTAAACGGTCTTGAGATTCTGGTTCCTTCGCATTGCTGGAAAATAATTTTAATTCTTCCGGAAGGAGAAAACGATTTTTCCCGCATTACCAGCGAAACTGAAATTATAAGTGTCTGGATGCCGAATAAGCAGGGAATTCAAAACGGTGCAACCTGGAAAAACTATTTGTGTTCTGTTGATTTTATTGAAGAAAAAACAGGACTGGATTTTTTCAGCAGGTTACCCGATGAAATTGAAGAAATTCTAGAAGCTAAGATTTTTTGCGCTGATAAGTAACGAATTCCCAGTCATAGTTTCCATTCGAACAGGCAGTTCGTTCTGTTTCTGTAAATGTGTCTGGAATTTCCGGAAAAAACGCGTCGCCTTCGAAATTGCCCGAAATTTCTGTGGCATAAATTGTGTTGGCGAATAAAAGTCCTTCTTCGTAAACTTTTGCTCCTCCGCAGATAAATATTTTTTCGTAGCCTGCATTTTCTGCAAGTAAAAGACCTTCCTGCAGGGAATGTGCTGTGGCGACGCTTTCGGCTGAAAAATCATTGTTTCTGGAAAGCACAATATTAAAGCGTTCCGGAAGCGGGCGTCCAATACTTTCAAAGGTTTTTCGTCCAAAAATTACGGCAGAGCCAGAGGTTATTTTTTTGAATCGGTGTAAATCTTCCGGTATAATCCAGGGAATTTTTCCATTTTTTCCGATAGCCCGGGTGTTAATGCAAAAAGCCGCAATTACTGCGACTTTTTGTTTAGAATTGATTCTGTTAAACTTCGACTGCAATTAAGTTACCTTCTGCAACCTTTGTAGCATAAACACTTTTGTTGTTGCGGTACGGATTATTAAAGCTTTCAATCTGTGTCCGGATAACTGCAAGGTGCTGGCGAAGTAGTTCCCGGTTTTTCTGATTCTGTTCAAGAACGCGGTTCTGCAGGCTGTTCAATTCATACTGCAAATCTTCCACGGATTTTTCTGTCATCAAATCAGTTCCACGGACAGAAGCATTGTACATTTCGTTCATTGGAACAATCACCTTCTGAAGGTTAGAAATGCTTCCTACAACCTGCTGTTCAAGTTCTGCATGGCTGATAATTGCTTCAGAATCTTCTGCTTCGATTGAATTCTGCTGTTTTTCAAGAACATTAAGATATTCCTGAAATTTTTCACGCTGTTTTTCAAGAAGTTCACGAAATCGTTTTAAAATCAGAACTCTTTGCTGTAATTCTTCTTCCGAAATTTCTTTTTCCATGGCTTACCCTTGAATATTTAAGGCTGTGTGAGCCTGCATAGATGTCTGAGCCGGAGCATTTGCCGTGCTGTTTGACGCAGATTTCCATGCATCCAGAAGTTCTTTCATCATGTCGATTATGAACTGAATTTTTTGTGCAGAATGTTTAAATGCAACATCTGTAAGTTCGCTGTTGAAGTAGAGATACAGGGACATAAGGTTTTTTGCAATTTCGCCGCCTTTTTCCATATCAAGAGAAACCTGAAGTTCAGTAATTATAGCCTGTGATTTCTGTAAAAATTTTGAAAAAGTTTCTATATTAGACGGTTTGATTTTGTCTCCTGGTTCAATCAGTGCCAATGCAGAATTCAAATTTTTTACGCAGGCTTCGTAGAGTAATACTACCAGGTGTCCCTGACTGGCAGTTGTTACATTTGTTTTCTGATAAGCTGAGTATGCGTTGTTAAATCCCATAAGTCCTCCCTGTTTTTTGAACAAAATACTAGACCTCTTTGTTTTTCGGCATTTGGTTAAACTACTTTAGTTTTTTCTGTCGACAATTTATTAAATAATTCGTATATTTAAA
>CAMHIV010000183.1 GCA_946185185.1 uncultured Treponema sp.
ATAGGAGTCGATTTCTGCAATCAAATCATGAAGAGTCTGAATTGTATTAAGATCATTAATCTGAGCCTTAGATTCTTCAATTCGCTTGATTGAAACTTCCGCATTTTTTCTCAAAGCAGGAAGAACTTCATTAATTTTTTTATTTTCCGAAGAATTAACAAGTTCAATCATATCGCGAACAAACTGTTCTGCTTCGTCAAAGTTTTCATTCAAAATATTTACTTTTATCTCGTATACAGCAGGTAAAAGAGATGGAGAAACATCCACAATCTGAGCATTCTTTGTATTTTTCTTAAAAGAAAAATTATCACTTATAAACTTGTTATAAAGTTCAGTTTCTTTAGGATAATCACCAAGGAAAGGATGTTCCTTATACTTCTGGGCAACAACAGGAAGATTCCTAAAAGCAGAAGAAATTGATTTATCCAAGTCGATAGAAGTACCTAAGGAAGCAAGACCTGAAGACAAAGTTTTTGAAAGAGGCGAAACCTTAACATTAAAAGTAACGGAAACTTCTTTTTTGTTCAAAGAAGGAACTGCTTTTGGAAGAACAAACAGATAAAGTGCTGCAAAAAATGAAACCAAGAGTGTTCCAAAAATAATCATTTTTCTGTTTTTTATCAGAACGGCAAAAAGCTCAACCAAAGAAATTTCTTCTTCTTCGTAATTCCGTGACATTTCGTCCATGATTCACCCTCTATATAAAAAAAAATACCCGGCACGAGATTTGAACTCGCATGATAAAATCACCTGGACCTGAACCAGGCGCGTCTACCAATTCCGCCAACCGGGCATAAAGTGTTAAAATATTATCAAATTTGAGTGATAAAATCAACTGTCAGATTGCCCTAATTACAAGGTATACAATTCTTCATAACCTGTTACGGGATTTTGAAACCTAATCGAAGTTGCGCGGAACAAAAGCTTTTCTCCTTCATTGAACGAGGCGTTGTAAAGACTGTCCCCTTTTATTGGATAATTACACCAAGCCAGATGAGAACGAACCTGATGCCGGTAACCTTCCGTAATTCTGCATATTGCGTGCAAATCGGAATTCAACAAAATCTTTGTACGATAGATTTTTTTTGCATTAACTTTTTTCAACGCCGCCATTCCGCATTCTTCTGTTACGGGACGGACAGCTTTCATTCCTGCACCAAAATTTCTGAAATAAGAAACGACAGTAATCTCTGTACCTGGCTGCAACTTTAGTGAAGGCGGAAAACCTGTTAGGATTTGCGTATTTTCAGAGAGATTTTCAACTTCGGCTTCGTATATTTTTTCAAACCGGCCGTTTTTCTGTTCATTTTGCATAAAATCGTAAAACTCCTGGGATGCAGCGACCACGAGAAGGCCTTCTGTTTCTGTATCAAGTCTGTGAAGAAGCCCGAATTCTACAGCTTTTCTTCCGGAAACAGATTTTAACTCAGGAAAAAGTTCAACAACCTGCGAAAGACAGTTTTCATAATCAGTTGGCAAAAGAGGTGCCGACGGAAGCCCCTGAGGTTTTGAAACAACGCAAAAAGGCTTATCTTTTGAAGGTTCCTGTATTATTGCTATTTTCTGCATAGAGCCTTTACCTTTGGAAGCACCTCTCGCTGGTACTTTTCACGCAAAACTCCTACAGTTTCCATAAAACGCAGAGGCACCGGAGCCCTGAAGCGGCGGTATTTTTCCATACCCGGAAGCTTAATAATCATCTGGCGGGCGTGAAGCATCAAGGTTGCATTCGGGAAAAGAGGATCATTTCTTCCGTAAATCGAGTCACCCAAAATCGGACAGCCCAAATATCTCATGTGTACACGAATCTGATGAGTGCGTCCGGTTTTTATACGAACGCGCATAACACTATAAGGACCATAGCAGGCAATGCAGTGATATATTGTGCGGGCAAATTTTCCTTCGGTTGTTGCTGTAACAGCCTTAAACTTTTTACGGTTTTTCATATCCCGAACAATATTTGTTTTTACATCGCCACTGGAAGCAGGAGGACGCCCAGTGCAAATGCAGATATATTCTTTTTGAATAAGCCGGTCTTTAAACTGAGTTCCAAGATATTCTTCGGCTTCACGATTACGGGCTGTAACAATAAGGCCGGAAGTATCTTTATCCAGTCTGTGAACAATCCCGGGGCGGCGATGCTTTAATATTTCGTTATCCAAACCTTCTTTTATCTGCGGAACCGCACTCATTCCCCAATGAAACAGAAGCGCATTTACAAGAGTTCCCTTCCAGTTTCCTGCGGCAGGATGAGTTACCATTCCCTGCGGCTTATTTACAATCGTAACATTTTCATCTTCATAAATCAGGCGCAAAGGAATATTTTCAGGTTCAATATTTTCAGGAATATTATCTTCCCAGACAATATCAATTATATCTTTAGCTTTAACCTTTGTTGAAAGCTTTGCATTTTTCCCATTTACAAGAAGTTCCTGAGCTCCGCTTTTTAATTTTGAACGGTTCATACCTGACGGCACAGAAGCAATATATTGGTCAAGGCGCGAAACTCCTTCAAAATCTGCAGGAACAATAAAATGAATCATGTTCATCGTTTTCCCGCCTTTTCTGAAATTTCGTCAGATTCGATATCGACAGAAGAACTGTATTCTGTTTTTTCACCGCTGGAATCTTCACCTTCCATATGGATTCGCACAGCTTCCGGATCTTCAAGAATTGGATTAATTTTTATCGGCCCATTATTACGGTTTTTCTGTTTTCGGAAAGCGGAATTTCTTTTTGCCGCATGAACTATAAAATCTGTCAGCCCGATTCCGGTACTTATACAAAGCGAAGTAATAATAATCGCCATCTGCTCATCACTTGTATATGCATTATCATCAGAAGAATTTGCAAAGGGATTTACAAAATAATTTGAATCAAAACCATGCATCGCATACGAAGCAAAGGAATAACCGAGAGAAATATTAAAAGTAACAAAAGGCATTGCACCAAGAGTAATAATTTCTGCGCGCCTTAAATCATGCATCCAGCCGGGAAATTCTTCAGCCTTGTACGGTTCTGCAGTTTTGGAAGAAGTATCCGCTGCAAAAAGCTCCGACACATGGAAAAAGCAGATTGAGAAAAGTAAACAAATTGATACAATTTTTTTGAATTTCATCGGATTATTTATTGTAGTTCCTTTCTCCAAAAATTGCAGTCCCTACTCTTACCTCGGTTGAACCTTCCTGAATTGCAATCGGAAAATCACCGCTCATTCCCATAGAAAGCTCTGTTAATGGCAATTCCGGATATTCATTTCTAAGAGATTCTGACGCTTCCTTAAGTTTTTTAAAAGACATACGAACCAAATCCTGATTTTCAGTAAACGGAGCCATTGTCATAAAACCTTTTGGAATTACATGAGGCACATTTCCTTTTGCGCAAAAATCAACAGCCTCTTTCAAGGATTCAAAAGAATCGAAGCCGGATTTAGAATCTTCTGCAGTGTGAAGTTCAAAATAAACTTCAATTTTCTTTTCCAGTTTTGAAGCCTGTTTTTCGATTTCTTTTAAAAGCTCAATTCTATCGACGGATTCAATTACAGAGGCAATTTCCACCGCCTTTTTTACTTTATTAGTCTGAAGCTGTCCGATTATATGGAGCTCCAGGTCGGGATATTTTTTGTAAAGTTCAGTAAATTTCTGATAAGCTTCCTGAACGCGGTTTTCGCCAAAGGCTTTCTGTCCGGCTTTAACAGCTTCTTCAATTTCTTCAATTGTGTGAAATTTACTAACAGCAAGAAGCTTTACACTTCCTTTTGTAAGTGCGCATTTTGATTCTTCTGCTTCGATTTGAGAAAGGATTTTATTTAAATTTTCACTAACGCTCATTTTTTATTCACCCTTGATTATATCAGTTAGGATGTCAGACAACAACAGTATCTTTTCCACAGGAAGAGCTTCTGCCCGCAGAGAAAAATCAATACCGGCAGTTTCAAGTGCATTTTCAGCAAGTTCCCCGTTTCTAAGGTAATTTGTAAGATTATTTCTGACATTTTTTCTGCGGGAAGAAAACAAAGCCCTCTGAACCTTTACAAACAATTCGGGATTTTTGCAGCATGGAAAATTATTTTTTTTCTGCATTGCAAAGGCTTTTGAATCAACATTCGGGCGGGGCCAGAAACAGCCTCCTGAAAGCTCCATCAAAGGAGTTAAATCATACGCCCACTGACAAAGCAGACTGAACGATGAATAGTCTTCGGAACCGCATTTTGCACAGGCCCTGAGCGCAACTTCTTTTTGAACAGTAAATACCGCCCGTTCAAAGCGAACACCTTTTTCGATTGTATCAGCAATTAAGGTTGCTGCAATATTGTAAGGCAAATTTCCGAAAAAACGTTCAGGAACACCGTTTTCGTCTACAGCTTTCTGCCAGTTTTTAAGAACATCGCCTTCAATAATTCTGAACAAACCTTTTTCTTCGTAATCCGCAAAAAATCCGTGAAGGAAATTTATAAATCCGCGGTCGATTTCAAAAACTGTAAGCTTTGCACCCCGTTTTAAAATTTCAGAAGTCATAGAACCGAGTCCAGGACCTACTTCCCAAACTGTTGTTCCTTCTTTTATATCCAGTGAATCAATTATTTTTACTCTAGCCTGTTCATTTACAAGAAAATTCTGTCCGAATTTCTTCTGCATAGCCATTCCGCTCTGCTCCATAAAATCCTTCAGAGCAGATGGCGAATTATAATCAGGATGTTCAATTTTCTGCATTTTTATCTCCAGTCCCTTACCCCGCAATTGAAAAAACAGGAAATGCGGAAAATTCAAGGACAAGTTGTTTTATGACATTATACTGAATATTCAACAAAAATGAAGAGAATGGAACGAAAACTGGAAAAACAAGACATAAAAAAATAAAAAAAAGTCCTGAATAAATGAATAAAGAAATCAAAGGCGATACAACAACAGTAGAAATAATTCCTATCGGCGAAAACGCGTTAAAATATTTCAGTGAAACAGGTGCTGTCAAAAATTGAGCTCCAGCACTGGCTCCAAGCGAAGAAGAAATAATGTACGGCAAACCGAAAGCATTAAAGA
>CAMHIV010000184.1 GCA_946185185.1 uncultured Treponema sp.
CATTGCAATCCGCCCGTTGGCTGATGGTGTAATTTCTGATATTGATAGTACAGAACGAATGATAAAATATTTTATCCAGAAAATTACTCCACGACATCAGCTTTTTAAATCTACACGAATGAAGATTGGTATTCCATCTTGTATTACAGATGTTGAACGCCGTGCTGTTATTGAAGCTGCTCTTAAAGCTGGCGCAAAGGAAGTTGAAGTAATTGCAGAATCTCTTGCTGCTGCAATTGGTGCAAAAATCCCTATTTATGAACCTGCAGGCCACATGATTTGTGATATCGGTGGTGGTACAGCTGAAGTTTCTGTAATTTCTCTTGGTGGTATGGTTGTTACAAGTTCTATCCGCGTTGGTGGTGATAAATTCAATGATGCTCTTGTAAAGCATGTAAAGAGCGTTCATAACCTTATCATCGGTCACCAGGCCGCAGAACGACTTAAGATTCAGATTGGTAATGCTACACCTGATAAGACAATCGAAAAGATGGAACTTAAAGGAACTGATGCAATTACAGGTCTTCCACGCCGCTTGGAAATCGACAGCGTAGAAGTAAGAGAAGCTCTCAAAGAACCTGTAAAGATGATTGTTGAAGAAATCAAGAATGTAATCAGTCAAACTCCTCCGGAATTGGCTTCTGATATTATTGACCGCGGTATTGTTATGACCGGTGGTGGCTCTATGCTCAAAGGTCTTCCAAAATTGATTTCAAAAGAAACAGGTGTTCCTGTAATTCTTGTTGAAAATCCTTTGGAATGTGTTGCCTTGGGTGCTGGTGAAGCATTTGAATTGTTCCGCGATATGTCTTCTGACAGATCGGTTTACGATAGCTTAAACGAATAGAACAATGTCTGTAAAAGCAAAACTTTCTTTCAGGCTTCCAGAATTTATTCTCGTACTGTACATAATTTTTTCAGCTGTTATGCTTACATTCAGTTCTGGAAGTTTTGTATTGAATTTCAAGAAAATTGGATTTTCTGTTCTTAGTACCATAGAAAAAGGTGCAAACAGTGTTGTTTACGGCATAGGAGGTTCGTTAAATGCCGTAAAAGAACTTTCTCAGCTCAGAAAGGATTATGAAGAACTTTCCAAAAAACTTTCTGATTATGAGCAGATGCGCCGTTCAAATGCTGATATCAGAAAAGAAAATGAACGTTTAAAAGAACAGCTTGGATTTGCAACATCTCTGGAAGAAAAAAATTATCCGGCTAGAATCATTTCCCGCGATAATGACAATTTGTATGCAACGATAACAATCAACAAGGGAAGTGTAGACGGAATCAGGAAAAATATGCCTGTAATTGCCTATCAGAACGGAAATTCCGGTCTTGTTGGAAAGATTGTTCAGGTTGGTGCTTTTACTAGTCAGCTTATGCCTGTTTACAACATCAACAGTATTGTTTCCTGCCGTATTCAAAATACTCGTGACTTAGGTTTAGTTTCCGGTAACGGAAGTCAGGATTCATTCTTGAAAATGAACTACATTCGAAAAAGGGTACTTGATGAGCTTCATTATGGTGATGTTGTTGTTACTTCCGGTGAAAACAGCAATTACATGAATGATATTCCTGTGGGAACAATTTCACGGATTTCTATCGTTGAATACAATTCTTTACTGGATATAGAATTAACCCCTGTAATTGATTTTTCAAGACTAGAAAATGTTGTCATTGTCAACATGCGTGAAATCAATGAGGAAAAGGGTAGAAAATGACAAAATCAATATTCGTTTCTGTAATTATTCTTCTCGTTATAAGTGTATTTGATTCGGCTATCCTTTCGAATATTTCATTTTTGCCTGCTGTTCCAGATTTTCTTCTCATTGCAGTAATTTATCTTTCATTAACAAACGGTAGAGGCTATGGTTCGACAGTTGGCTTTATTTCCGGCTTGTTTTGGGATTTTCTTTCCGGATGCCCGTTTGGATTGAATTGCCTTCTAAGAAGTGTAATGGGCTATCTTCCAGGACTTTTCAGCCGTTCTATTAATTTTTCTGGATTTTTCATTCCAGCCTCATTTGGATTTATCGGGACAATTGCAAAGGTATTTTTTACCTGGATTATTTCTTTGTTTTTCCCAAATTTAATTTTGAATTATAATATTGTATCTGTTGCTTTCCTTTTCGAGCTTATCTGCAATACAATATTTGCTCCATTAATTTTTAAGATTTTAGGATTCTTTTCGAAATATATTTCTTTGAATAACGGAGAATTATAATGGCTTTTCGAAATACACGTTCTGCACGAAATTCTTCAATCGATAGAAATACCCGTATTCTTTTTTTAGCTGTATTTATTGTTTTTTCATTTGCCATTTATTTTTACAAACTGTTTTCTCTTCAAATTTTGAGGGGAAATGAATATCGTTCTCAGTCTAAAACAATTTCAAGCCAGGTAAATACAATTCCTGCTCAGCGTGGAGAAATTTTTGACCGCAATGCAAAGCTTCCGATGGTTATTAATACAGAATCATTTGCGGTAGAACTTACTCCTGGAGAAATACCGGCCGGTCATTACGACACAGTTGCAACAAAACTTGCTTCCATGCTTGGAATTTCTAAATTTGACATAGATAAAAAAGTTCCGCCTTCTGTCCGAAGGGCGTATACTACTATACAAATTCGTTCGAATGTTCCATTTACTGTAATTTCAAATATTGCAGAAAATAAAACAGATTTGCCGGGTGTTTCCTGGGTTTCAAAGCCTATTCGAAATTATGTAGAAACTGGTTCTCTTTCTCATGTTGTTGGTTACGTTGGAGATATTACAAAAGAAGAAATGAACGTAATGTACAACAAGGGATATACCAGAAAGAGTATTGTTGGAAAAACAGGTATTGAAAAGCAGTATGATAATCTTCTTCAGGGGATTCCAGGTCGTGAAAGCCGGACTGTAGACGTTCGCGGACGAATTATTTCGGATACGCCTGTTGTTGAACCGCCGCAAATGGGTAAGAATCTTGTACTTACAATCGATTCTGATATTCAGAAACTGGCAGAAAAAACGCTGGGAAACAGGGTAGGTGCCGTAGTGGTTCTTCGTCCAGGTAACGGAGAGATTCTTGCTATGGTTTCTTATCCGTATTTTGACCCGAACATTTTTAACACTGATGAAGCCGGCGAATATTATCAGACTTTGACAGAAGATGAAAAAAATCAGCCGCTTGTAAACCGAGTTGTAAATGCTGTTTATCCGCCGGCTTCCACATTTAAAATCATAATGAGTGCGGCAATGCTTCAGGAAGATGCATTTCCAGTAAATAAAAAAATAGAATGTAAAGGCTACATTAAGTATGGTGGACGAGTTTTCCATTGTCACGTTCATGCTCCAGGACACGGCTGGCTTGATATGAATGGCGGTTTGGGGCAGTCTTGTGACGTTTATTACTGGACAATTGGCCGCGATTACCTTGGAATCAGCAAAATTGCCTCATATGCAAAGGAATTTGGCTTCGGTCAGAGTTCAAAAATAGACCTTCCCAGCCAGCAGACAGGCTTCGTCCCGACAGCAGAATGGAAGGAACGCCGTTATCATGAAAAATGGCTTGGTGGTGACACAATGTCTGCTTCTATCGGTCAGGGATACCTTCTTGCAACTCCTCTTCAGGTTGCAAATATGGCAGCCATGGTTACAAATGAAGGTGTTATTTATCGTCCTCATCTTTTAAAAGAGGTAAGAGACCCTGTTACTGATGAAGTAATTGAAGAGGTAAAGCCTGAAGTATTGTTTAAATCAAATATTTCACCGGAAGTCTGGAAGCAGGTAAAGCAGGCTATGTTGTTTACTATCACTGATGGTACACCTCAATATCCAATGCATAATAAAATCGTTCAGGCTGCAGGTAAAACTGGTACTGCCGAAGTTGCTCCTTATAAAACCAGCTGGCATTCCTGGATGGTGGCTTATGCGCCGTATGATGCTCCTGTGGAAGAGCAGGTAGTTATAGCAACAATTGTAGAGGCCTGCAACCCGTGGGAATGGTGGGCACCGTATGCAACCAATATTATTCTTCAGGGAATATTTGCTAAGCAAACCTATGAAGAAGCTGTTGCAGCATTAGGATTTAATTATCTTATGAAAAATAGAGCAAGACAGGAGTAGGGTAATGAAAACATCTTTTATTGAACGCTTTGATTATGTTTTGCTTCTGTGCGTAATAATTCTTTGTGCCATTGGAATCGCATTTATTTATTCTTCCGGAATAAATTCAGAAGGCGTTCTTGTAACAAAGGAATACATTAAACAGATTGTTTGGACTGGAATTGGACTGGTTTTTCTTACTTTTTTTACTCTCTACGATTACCGTAAATATGAGCGCATCGGGTACTATTTTTATCTTTTGATGATTCTTGTATTGGTTTACACAAGAATATTTGGTCGCTATGTAAATGGTGCACGAAGCTGGCTTGGAATTGGTGATTTTGGTATTCAGCCGTCTGAATTCTGTAAGATTTTCTTTACTATTGTTCTTGCAAAATATCTTGATGAATCTTTAAATGAAAACCAGCTTAAGCGATTTATAACTTCGATATTAATTTTTATTATTCCGTTTGGATTAATTTTGATTCAGCCTGACCTTGGAACCGCAACTGTTTATATCCCGATTTTCTTTTTAATGTGCTTTATTGCAGGTATCCCGGTGCGTTATATTTTATTTCTTCTGGGTATCGGATGTTCAATGATTATTTTTACAATTCTTCCTGTTTGGAATGAATTTATTAAGCATAATTCGCACATATTTATCAGTGCTCTTACCAATTCAAAATTAAAGATGATTCTTATTCTGGCTACAGCCTCCATCAGTTTGATTGCAATTATCGTACGCCATTATTTTCACGGATCAAAATATTATTATTGGATTTCGTTTGTGTTCTCGATTATTGCATTGGGACTCATCCTTTCTACAGGTGCTTCAAAGTTCCTTAAGGATTATCAGATTAAACGACTCATCGTATTCATGGATCCTTCCGTAGATCCTCTTGGTTCCGGCTGGAATATTATTCAGTCAAAGATTGCAATTGGTT
>CAMHIV010000185.1 GCA_946185185.1 uncultured Treponema sp.
ATAATACATAGATGATTGTCAATATGTAATTTCAATTTTCTTTTCATTTTCTTGTTGACAAGTTTATTTGGCGGTGATATAACTATCTTGGTTGCAAAGTATACTTGGCAACTAGGAGGTAATTAAATGACCAAAGAAGAAATCCTTGAACAAAGCAGAAAAGAAAATAAAGACAAAGACATTTTTGATTTTGAAGTCCAGAAAACAGCCGCAAGAGCTGCGTTTTATTCTTCTTTCGGGTTATGCGCCCTTGTTTCAATTCTTAGCTGGATTTTTTCAAAGCGCCTAAGCGCACAGTGCTGGATGATTTTCTTTGGAATGCTTACTGTTACTTTTTTTGTAAAATACTTTAAGGTGAAAAAACTTCATGAGCTTTTTGTTGCTCTCGGTTATCTTGTAATTTTTTGTCTGCTCACAGTTGTTTTTATAATGCAATTAACAGGACATCTTTAATAAGGATTTTAGGATGCTCAGTATGAATGATACGCTTGTATTAAAAAATCATCTTAAAGAAATCCGAAGTGAAAAAAATCTTTCGCAGAATGCACTGGCAGAACTTGTCGGAGTTTCACGCAATACAATCAGCTCCATCGAAACAGGTCAATTCTGTCCTACTGCAAAACTAGCTTTAATTTTATGTGTTGCGCTGGATAAAAAGTTTGAGGAGGTTTTCTATTTCTAAAAAAACTATGATTCTAACAATCTTAAAAATCCTTTGCATATATTGTGTATTACTTTTTTTAATGGACACAGTAATGCAGACAATATCCTATTCTTTTTATAAAGGAAATCGACAGCTGACCAAAGTGTCTTTTGTCCCGCAGGAAATCCAAATTAACGACTCTTTATCTGGATATGGCTATAATTTGCAGACGGAATCGGACAAAGTAATTTTGTGTTTTGGCGGTTCCATGTATGTGGCTTTTAACACAGTAGGAATGTATGCTGGCCTTTTTGACTGTCCATTTCTTTCTGTTGATTATTACGGGACTCAAAAAAGCAAAGGAAAAATGAATCTTAAGACAATGCAAAAATCTGCAGAAGAACTTTATGATTATGCAAAAACTAAATATCCTGAAAAAAGCATTTATATAATGGGACACAGCTATGGATGTGGGATGGCTGCCTATCTGGCAAGTGTTAGGGAATGCAAACATCTTTTTCTGGCATCCGGCTACAGAACAAATGCCGATTTATACAACAAAATCATTCCTGTTTTCTGGGGCCCAAACAAAGTATTTATAAAAAATAATATCCGTGCAGATAAATACGCAAAAAATACAACTTGCCCTGTAACAGTTCTCGGTTCCGATTCCGACAAAACCCTAAGTGCTAAACTCCAGAAAAAACTTGCTGACTGTTATTCAGATTCGGAATGCAAAATATTCCATGGAATCAAACATGAAGATTATTTTACTACTGATGAAGTTATTGAGTTTATAAAGGAAAGGATGGGGCGTAATATAAAACCTACGGCCTCTTCTGTTCCAGAATGATTTCTTTTTGTGTTCATCGTTTCTAGCACGGATATAATCGCTCCCAACAACTTATTCCAATCAATGAAAAGCATTGTACAAATAAATGGTGCCGTGTGCCATCAACCTAAGCAAATGCTTGTACAGCATGAGGCTTGACCTGATTTTTTATCTTTTAAGATTTTTTTAGTTCGTTTAATGCAAAAAATTCTCTTCTGTACAACCCATAATCTGCAATGTTGGTTTTATGAAAAGTCTCATAGTTTCCAAATATTTCTATAGCCTTATCTAATGGAATCCAAACTGTCTTATACCCAGCCTGTTTTTCATTTTCTGTAAGATGGAATGTACCTGTATCTTCAATGATTTTACAAACAAAATAATGATTAATATGTCTCCAATCTAAGAATAACTCTTCAATTTCTAGATAACAAGGATTTGTTTTTACAATCATCCCAGTTTCTTCTAAAAGTTCCCTTTCACAACATTGTTCAAGAGATTCATTATCCTCTTGTCCACCACCAGGAATAATGTACTTACCTTCATTTGATTCATAACACAACAAAACATTTCCATTATTTATAACAATTCCTCTACAAGCATGCCGAAGATTGTTTACATAGCCTTTGTAATCATCATTTTTTAATTGAATTGTTTTCATTTCGTTTCCTAACAGCGCCCCAGTGCGGGCGTCCGTATAACTAGCGTTTTAAACCGTAAAAACGGTTTTGCCGAAGGCAAAATTGGCGCAAAAGTTGCGGTGGTGCAAAGCCACGAAAAGCAACTTTTGTGACAAAGTTTTTATCGGTTTGAAAACCATGTTAGGTTTTACTTATACTAATTTCTCATAGTCTCTCTTTGCATAAAATACATGCATTATTGTAACTACTTTTTTATCATCATCAATCAGATACAATGCAACGTAATTTTTCTTGAATAAAAAACGCCTGTAGCCTTTCCTCTTCAAACCTTCAATAGGGCATTCTGGAAAACTGTAAGGGTTGTCGTACAAAAAACTTTTTTGTTCATAAAAATCATCAAGCAGGCTTGAAGCGGCAGTTTTATTGCACAGTGTTTCTGAAATATATCCTACAATTTCGGCGAGTTCGGCTTTTGCAGAATCTGCAATCTGAACTTTATAAGCCATATTGCTCCCTTATGCCAGAAATTGCATCATCTACATCAGAAACTCTTCCAGCTCTTAAATCAGCCTCGGCAAGTGCAAGTTTATCATACAGATTATTCAAAAAAGTTGATTTTTCAAAAGTTTCCATGCTCATAATAACCATGTCACCATAGCCATTTTTTGTAATAAAGATTGGCTCTCTGGTCTCATGACATAAGTTTGAGATAGCTGTTGTGTTCTTCAAATCTCTAATTGGTCTTATCTGTGGCATTTTATCACCTCTATATGGGATTATAATACCATATAGAGGTGTGATTGTCTACAAAAAAAGATGGAGTTATTTTACCATTTATTTTACCAATCATCATTTCGATTTAAGCCTTTTATATCCTTTTCAAGTGACTCTGTAAGTCTTTGAAATAACTCCGCTGATTTTGATTTCGCTTGATGCCCTTGCCCTGCAACCGTCCAAGATGTTCCAGCACCCGCCAATCCACTTCCTTGCCTAACTTCACGTAATCGCATTGTAATACGCAACCGACCATTTTTCGTTTCTGCTGTAAAACTATATTTTTGTCCGTTCACTCCTTGTTAAAATCTTTCCACAGATAGTCACTGAATCTATATAGGTTGCGGATATAATGTGTTCTTCTTTTGAAGTATAGTCGATAGAACTGCTGTTTTCATTACTCTCTATTGATCGGAACTCTTTTTTACACCATGCCAAAGTTTTGTCATAAATAGCGTCCGCATCCATGTTTTCGACCTCAATTACTTTTTGCATTATATCTGTTTCACCAGTATCTTTATAAGAAACGCAGCCCATTAATGTCAAAAAAAATACGAAAATTAGAAAACAGTTGATTATTGTTCTAGACTTTGCCATAAAATCCTCCTTGGATTCTTTCCATTACGGAGAAAATCTGTCGGAAGATTTTACCTTATCAACGATAAGTGGCGCAGTGCGCCATCAACCTAACAATTGGTTGTACCGCAGCGGGCTCGACCCGCTGTCGGCTACGAACCTTTGTTATGTGATTTTACTCCAAATAACCACCGTAGCACCAGCCGGTCATTCCCGATTTTAATTTATTACCATTTCTGTCATTTCCAGAGATAATTTCTACTTTTACCCAGTTGCTGTTTATACCATCAATATTTTCAGTTTTTCCAAGTTCAAGGATTTTTACTTTTGCACCGGCAGACATTACGGTAATAACCTGGGTAGAAGTAGCTTCGCCGGAACGGAGTTTTAGGTTTTCGTTGACGAGCATTGTTTTGTTTTGAGTAACATTGGTAGATAAAGTTGTTTTTGTAGTTTGAGTTGTGCTTGTTTTATTTTCGTCGTAATCACAGGACCCGTCGGCGTGGCGGGGCCAAGTAACACTTATATTACCCCAATTATTTGTTTTAATAGCTTCCTTAAATAAGACTATATCCGAAGAACTAATTTTACAAAAAACAGCAAATAAATCACTTATATCATTTTCATAAACATAAATATAATCACCATCAAATTTTAATAAAAATACAAATTTATCTTTAGCTTCTTTAATCTTTTTCCAATCTAAAACATCTGTATCAAAGAATTGCCTAGAATACTTTGGTATTTGAGTTTCTAATTTTATTAAATTTTTTTGTATTTCTTCAATTTCTTCGATTACGAAATATGGACCATCGAAAACTAACAACTGCTTATTCTTCTCTAGACCAATGGCAATATTTTTAATCTGCAATAAATCATACCATTCAGAAAATTTATCATTAGCCAGATCTGCAAAACCTGTATTAATATACTTAGGCATGACTTGTAGCAAATAATTTCGATTTTTATGATCAATTGTATCAAAATATTCTTTCAAAATATATGAATAAGCATTTTCAGATCTATTAAATAAATCATATGAAAATATTTCTATTTTATTATCCCATTCATATGAAAAAAGGCTTATAGACAAATTTACAACTAAAATAAATAATACAATTTTTTTATTTTTTACCATTTTATTCATTTTCTTTCCTTGCGCCCCAGTGCGGGCGTCCACATAACAACTGGTTGTACCGCAGCGGGCTCGACCCGCTGTCGGCTACGAACCTTTGTTATGTGATTTTACATCTGCATCAGTGCAGAATAATTTAAATTATGCTCTCTTGCATATGCAAGAAAATCTTTTTCTTCTTTTGTTACTCGAATCTGAAATTTTAACGGTGAACCGAATTTTTGTTTCCTTCCAGCATTTTCTCTTGCACCGCCGTGACCAAACTTCTTTTCGTAAGAAGCAAGCCCTGATATTTTCATATACTCTTTTTCAGAGATAATTTTTTCATCTGGAAAAACTTCTGATTCTAATTTCTTGAAAACATAACCTTCCGAATCTTTTACAAAAACATAATCCATATCAGACCTCC
>CAMHIV010000186.1 GCA_946185185.1 uncultured Treponema sp.
CATTTCCGGAAGTCCGCATTTCTTCCATTCTGCAACAGTTTTAGTTTTTATATATTCCATTTCTGTCGTAATTCCAGCAGCAACACAGAGTTTTGTATCAGGCCGGCAAGTACGAATAACCGTTTCAAAAAGCTGAGCATTACGATACGGAGTTTCAATAAAAAGTTGAGTCTGACTTTCTTTGTAAGCGCGGTTTTCAAGATTTTTCAATTTTGAAGCCCTTTCCGCCGGCTTTACAGGAAGGTAGCCGTTAAAAGCAAAACTCTGTCCGCTGAACCCGCTTCCCATTACTGCCATAAGAATGGAAGATGGTCCCACCAACGGAATAACGCGGATATTTTTTTTCTGGGCAAGTGCAACTATATCGGCTCCGGGATCTGCAACCGCAGGACAGCCGGCTTCACTTATTACACCGATCGGAAGCCCTTTTTTAATTGCATCCAGATAATGCTGAATATCTTTTACTTCTGTATGCTCGCTAAGCTCAAAATATTCTGCGTCATCCACATGACTTCCTTCAATCTTAGCAAGAAATCGTTTTGCAGATTTTATATTTTCAACAATAAAGACTTTTATTTCTTTGATAATTCCAAAATTGTAATCAGGAATAACCCGTTTATAGTCTGTATCCCCAAGTGTAACCGGAATTAAATATAAAGCACATTCCATGGGTAGATTTTACAATGAACAGAAACTAAAGACAAGCAAGGTCGTTTATCAGGCTGAATGCCGGGTTTTACTTATTCTCCATTAAAATTGGCTCCCAGCAGGAACCGCATTCGAAAAAACGGCTTCCGCGCTCCGCTTGTGCAGATGTTTTTTCGAACTCGACCCCTGCTTCCGCCAATTTTAATTATTTATTTGCAAACTCGGCATTCAGCCTGTACACATTAATCAAGATTATCCAAAACGCCGCCAAATTTTATTCCGTGGTTCTGGCAGAATTTTTCGTAGGAAGCGGAATCATTTGACTGGGTAAAACCGGTTACAACGAGCTTTACTTCGTGAGCGTCAGAATGTGAAGTTTTCGCAGAATTATTCTGCATTTCCAAAGCATGACGCACTACTCCATCGCGGCTATCTACAACCTTTATGCTTTCACCCGCTTCCTTTTGAATATAGTCTGACATATTCAAAAAATGGGTACAGGCTAAAATTATTACATCACAGCCATTTTTTCGGAAAAAATCCACGGCCGGACGAACAGCCGAAAGGCGTTCTTCTTCTGAAGCTGTAAAAAACTTATGCTCAATAAACGAAATCAATTCCGGGTCACCGCGGGAAATCAAGCTACAATCAGGAGCAAAACGAGTTTTTAAATCCTGTGTGTACGGATGATTTACCGTAGCATTAGTTGCTAGAAGTCCTATTTTTCGGGTTTTACTTACAAGAGCCGCAGGTTTTATTGCAGGAACAGTTCCAACAAATACAGTTTTCGGGAATTTTTTGCGCAAAGCTTCAAGGGCTGTAACAGAAATAGTATTGCAGGCAACTACAATTTCACTGGGAACCCAGCGTTCAATTATTTTTCCGGCAGCTTCACAAGCACAGTTAATAATTTGTTCTGAAGATTTTTCACCATAAGGAAAATTTTTAGTATCAGCAACATAGATACAGCTTGCATCCGGATTTTTTTTCAAAAGATGAATAAGATAAGGAAGTCCGCCAACGCCTGAATCTAAAAATGCAAAATCAACTGCCATATCTGAATAATAAATGTTTGACTAATTTGTTGCAATCATTTAGCATTTTTGTATGTTCAGTTTGAATAAATGTCTTGTACGTGCGTGCCATAACCTTTCAATATCTTCCGTAGATGACAACGGACAACTTTCTACAGATAAATGTTACTGTCTAGATCATTCTCCAAATCCAGGAAAACTACAGAAGGATATTTATCTTTACATAATGAACAACGACAAAATCGTCGGACTTAATGCGTCGGGAATGACTTTTATGGGAATCGATCTTTCCGGGAAAAAATTCTACGGCTGTAACTTCATGCACACAACCTTCACAAACTGCCATTCAAAAGGACTAAGAAGCCGAATGAGCATGTTCGATTTTGCGGTTTTTACCGACTGCAACCTCATCGAATCGAATATTCAGTTTTCTTCATTTGCGGGCTGCACTTTTTCAAGAACACTTTTTACCTCCAGCGACATGGTTCAAAATAATTTCAACGGAATAAATGCAATCCAAACCTCTTTTGACGATGCAGACCTTTACAATTCCCGATTTATCCGGGCAAAACTAATAAATACTTCATTTCGAAACTGCAACTTAAAAAAAGCATTTTTCTGCGAAATAACGCAAGAAAACACTTCCTTCAAAATGTCGAACACCCGGGAAGCGGTATTCAGTGAAAAAGGCAGTGAAATAGAAGAAGGCGACGGCGAAAAGAAAGACACCTCCGTTCGGGGAGAAATCTTATGAAAATTTATTTCCACATCAACACCGGCGGATTTTCAAACACTTATCTTGTCGCAAACGAATTTACAAAAGAAGCTATCATAATCGATCCGGGAAAAATTTCTGAAGAACTCATAAATCAGCTCGAAGAAAACAACTACACCCTTACAGCATTATTGATTACCCACAACCACGGAACACATTCGTCGGGCATCAAAACTCTGATGAAAATTTATTCGCCCGAAATTTATGGTGCTGATTACGAAATTGCAGGCAGAAAAACAAATGTAATTGCGGGAGAAGGATATTTAAGGCTTGCAAACCTGAACATAAAATACACAAATCTTCCAGGACACACTTCCGACTCCATGATTTACCAGATTGGAAACGCAATTTTTACAGGTGACACTATTTCTGCCGGAAGAATAGGAAGCACAAACTCAAGCTATTCAAAGCATATTCTGAAGCGGAATATCGATGAAAAGATTTTTTCCCAGCAGGAAAACACAGTACTTTTTCCTGGTCACGGACCGCCAACATCAATCGCAGCCGAAACCAGATTCAATATGGACATGAATTAACGGGAAATCAACGAAACTCTTCCGCAGGATAATCCCCAGGAATCGTATGCATACGCGTCGAGGATTTTTCCTGCATCTTCAAAGGTGATTCCCTCATTTGCCCGTACCCAGGCACATAACTCAGGAATATGATTTATAACAGAGCCACGGTTTGCACAATGAACAAAATACTTTGCAACTCCCCGTAACGGTTGCTGCATTATGTATGCCATAAATTCGTTGTGCATAAGGTATTCGTCCGAAGGATCATAGCCGAGAGACGGCTGACTTGCCCAGTACCCCTTCATAAACGCCATAGTGTTTTCATCAACCGTGTAATAAACGGCAGCTACGGCATTCCTGAAACCTTCATCAATAAAGAAAATTCCATGCCAGGCTTCATGCGCAATAAAGGACTGCCGTAAAGCTGCTGTTGAAGAACGAGAAATAGAAATAACAGCACCCCTTCCCGGCTTAAATCCATCCTGAGTTCGCTGAATAACACCATTTGTTAAAAGAATATCCAGCAGAATGTATTCTTTCTGTTTTAGATGAGCATTTTCTTTTTCAGCTTTTGTAAAAAATCCGGCGAGCGTTTCTGCACTATAATCATGAGCATTATAACCATGAAGACCTTCCAACTGTTCGTCCGTCAGGATTTTTCCACGAAATCCGGCTTTTTCAGCATAATAAGCAAGGCGGGTAAAAAAATCAGCCTGAACATCGTAATCAATCGTGTCAAAAAACAAAACTCCAGGAAAGCGATCCCATTCATAAACTTCGTAATCCATGCATCGCCAGGAAGAAGAACGACTTGAAAGTATCAATCCTGGATCAGTTTTTAATGGAAGCGTAACAACATTTGCAGAAACAGGCTTAAGCTCGTCCGCATTAGAGCGCATAATCATCTTTTTAATAAGATTTCCATTCTCTGAAAAATCAACAAAACTGAAGGGAGAAAGGAGTGTCGAAGTCTGGATAACACAGGAATCAACATTTTTTGTATGCCGAATCGAAAGAGTATCCCCTCCTACATTCATTTTGATTTTTAAAGTTCCTTCAGCCAATTCATTTTCTGTTACAGGGAAAAAAGCAAGCTCCATAACCGGCATAACAGAAAACTTCGTATTTTCAACCGGGAAAACCATAGCACAACCTGAAAAATCAAAGGCATTTTCCGAAGGTGGAAAACTTCCTCCATTTGAAGGAATTCCATAAAAAGGAATTTCACCTGTAAAATCATAACCAATTCGTGCCGGCATTACTAAAAAATCGTAAATTTTTACGGGATATTCACTCGAAATAACAATTCCCACCGGAAGATTTTTTTCCGAAAGATTTTTTTCAATTGAAAGCTCGTTAGAAAAATATGAAAGCCCCTTTGATTTTTTTATAAAATGTCTTAAGTCACAGCCAGAAAGAATTTTTCCAGATTTAGAAATTAGTTTTCCTTTTTTATCAAAATCTTCGGCATACAAAAATCCGTAAGTAAAAATCTTCTGCTCCGCCTGAACTTTTTCAAAAGCCCGGCCATTAAGATTTTTTATTCCAACCCGAACATTAATTCCTACAGAACCATTTTTACTGTAATAATCTTTTAGGGCTTCCAGCTGTGTTTCTGAAAATTTATAAAACGCAGACCCTTTGGAAAGTTTTTTTGTGCATGCTGACGAATTTACAGCAATTAAATTTTCTGCTTCAGCAAAATTATTGTCGAATCCTAATATAACCTGAGAATAATTTCCCTTTGTCTTCAAAAAAACAAAAACAGAAATATCGAGGATTAAAAACACAAAAACGGCAAAAACCGCAATACGGTGCTTTTTATCCAAAGTAAGAAATTTATTATGCAAAGCTTTTATTTTTTCCATCAAAAACATAATTATTTTTAAAAGGTTGTTATAACATGAATAATGATTTAATTTCAAATTTAAAGAAATGGTATTATCAAAAAACAAAAAATGTGGACAAAATTGTTCACATGACCACAATTTGTC
>CAMHIV010000187.1 GCA_946185185.1 uncultured Treponema sp.
TTCATTCCCCTGCTCGTTGAATTACAAGTTCTTCACTGCAGCCTTCAAAAGCATTATTTTCAATGGTTTTTAAGTTTTGAGAAAATGTAATTGATTCAAGTGCAGTACAGTCATTGAATGCATAACTTTGGATGGTCTGAACACTTTTTCCGAAGTTTACTTGTTTTAAGGCAGAGCAAAGAGAAAATGCTGTGGAAGGGATACTGGAGACCTTATCGGGAATTGTAATATTATCCAGCAGAATGCAGCCTGTAAAAAGCGGGCAGACCAGAAGATTTGCCGGAAGCGTGATACTTGTTAATTTTACAGCTCCTTTAAAAGTGTCGATAACCAGTAAAGAATCCGGTAGAGTGATGTAGCCCAAATCTGAAATATTTGAAACGTCTTCCATTTTGATGCGGATTACATCATAATTCATTACTTTTTGCGGTACTATGAGCCATTCAGGAACAGTATCGTAGTATACAACTGCTCCTAATTTTCCGTTGATAATTTCTGTTTCAAGCTTTACGTTAGCCTTAAAATTATTTCCAAAGGTGATAGATGTATTCCCCATGTCGCATGAAAAGAAAATGAAAGGTACGGCAAAAGAGAGGAAAACTGCGATTTTTTTTAATAAATTATTATAATGGTGTTTCATATCAGATTTTCCAAGGAATAGATAAGGTAATTCCTAAATTGAATTCATTTGGATATATCCAGTCCGGTTCGTCGCTGTCGGCCTTTAATATCCATCGGTGCGGAGTGAGGGAATATTCAAAAAATACAGAAAGAAAATCGGTTATCGAATAATCGAGTCCCAGATTAATTTCATAGCCGTAGGAATGGACTGTTTCCAGAGTAGATAATGTGATGTAGGAATATTTTGATTCTTCTTCCCTGAAATACCAGCACTGATAAAAGCCGCCTCCGGCATAAATATTAAAATTCCAGATGTAATAGCCGATTGAAAAGGTTGGAATTGAAAGAGAAAGCTTTTTGATTCCTTCATCCGGAAAATTCTTATATGAAACAGAGGCAGATGAGGCCAGTGAAAATTTTGCAAATACGCCTTCTGCAAGATCGACCTTTAATTTTATCTGAGGAGTTGATCCTGTTGATTCTGAACAATAGCCTCCCATAAGGGAAAAATTTGTATAAAGTGCAGTTTCTTTGTCCATGAAAAGATTAATTTTTGGCTTTTTTGGCATTTCCGGAGGAGGAAGATTTTCCTGAGCCCCTGCTGAAAATGCAAATAGAGAAAATACAATAGAAATTAAAGCCAGTTTTCTTTTCATAATTCCGATTTTTCACATTATATATGGTAGAAAGTGATTATTCAATCATAAACAATAGACCTGCAATAAATTGACTTCCACTTGTTTATTAGGGTAAAATGAAAATATGTTTGATGTAAAAGAGTCTGATTTTTTTGACCTTGAAGACGAAGCTTTTGATACCGTTATGGAACCAGGTATTAAGTTTACGGGGAATATTAAATTTGTAAAACCATTTATGATTCGTTGTACTGTAAACGGAAAAATCGATGCTACCAGTGATCTTGTTATCGATTCAATGGCAGAAGTTAATGCCGACATAAATGCAGCCCGCGTTCTGATAAAGGGTGTGGTTCATGGAAATGTTAATGCAAAGGATCTTATTTTTATCACTTCCAGCGGAACTGTCGATGGGGATATTTCATCAAAAAAAGTAGTTCTTGAACCGGGAAGCTCTTTTGCCGGCCGATGTACTATGATAAAGGAAAGCTGATATGGTTCTGAATTTAAAGAAAACTTTAGTTGCAATATTTTTGTTTAATTCGTTTTGTTCTGTTTTTGCTCAGAGTGTTTTAAAACAGGATGCGCTTGTGCTTTATAATAACGGACGATATCCGGAAGCCGTTGCTGTTTGTGAGCAGGAAATTGCAGAAAATCCAAAACGCGTAGAATCTTATGTAGTAATGTGCTGGGCTCTCATCAGAAATAAGCAGTATTCGGAAGCAGAACAGCGCTCTCTTGCAGGTCTTGCCGTAAGTCCTTATGATTTGCGTCTTACCGAGGTTCTTGGCGAAGCCCGCTATTATCTTGGAAAAAACAACGGCGCAATGGAACAGTTTCAGAAGTATGTTGCAAATGCTCCGGAAAGCGGAAGCCGCATAGGTACAGCATATTATTTTATGGGTGAAATCTATATCCGCCAGGCCCGCTATCAGCATGCGGATATTGCGCTTTCTACAGCAGTTAGAAAAGAACCTCTTCTTGAAAAATGGTGGATTCGGCTTGGATACGCCCGCGAAATGGCTGGTAACTATCATGAAGCTGTTGACGCCTATGATGAGGCTCTGCGTTTGAATTCTTCATCAGTAGATGCGGAACGGGGAAGAACACGAGTTTCTGCAAAACTCCAGTAATTTTGAGAATAAATTGAATATACGTTTTGAAACCACGGGTTGCAGACTTAACCAGATAGAAAGTGAAAGTGCTGCAAAAAAGTTTGTTGACGAAGGCTTTGAAGTTTTTTTGGAGCCGCTGACTGCAAAAAGTGCAATTGATGAAAATACAGCTCTCTGCATAATCAATACCTGTGCAGTTACGCAGAAAGCTGAGCAGAAGGATCGCAGAATAATCCGGCTGGTGCTGGAAAAATGTCCAAATGCTGTAGTAGTGGTTACCGGCTGTTATGCTCAGCTTTCTCCAGATTATATTCGAGAAATGGGAAATCGTGTTGCCTGTCTTCCCGGTCAGATAAAAAGTCGCCTTGCTTCGGTTCCTTCTTTGCTTTTGAAAAAGCTTTCGGCAAACGATTTTGAACCTGTAGCCTTTGCAAAGGAATTAAACTCTTCTCTTTTTGTGCGTAACGACGGAAAAGATGGTATAAGTGAAAATGCCTTTGCTCTTTCAACTGATTCATTTCTTGCGCATTCCCGTTCTTCAATCAAAATACAGGATGGGTGTAATAACCGTTGTTCTTATTGCACTATAAATGCTGCACGAGGGCATTCTGTTTCTCTGGATGTTCAGACTGTAATTGACCGCGTTGTTCAGCTGGAAAAAGCAGGTCAGGCGGAAGTTGTTTTTACTTCTGTAAATATCGGGCAATATCGCGGTAAATATGGTGAAGAATATCTTGATTTTGCCCATCTTTTGAATTTGTGTCTGGAAAAAACTGAAAAAATTTCAATGCGAATTTCAAGCTTGTATCCTGAAGTTGTTGATGATTATTTTTGTCAGGTGATAAAAAATCCACGTGTTCGCCCTCATTTTCATATTTCTGTTCAGAGTGGTAGCGATGCCGTTTTAAAAGCGATGGCAAGACGTTATCTTTCAAAGGATGTTCTTGAAGCCTGTAACAAGATAAAGGCTGTAAAAGATAATCCGTTTTTAGCCTGCGATATTATTACCGGATTCCCTGGTGAAACGGAAAAAGATTTTGAAGATTCTATGACTTTGTGTAAAAACTGCGGTTTTGCCTGGGTTCATGTATTCCCGTTTAGTGCCCGTCCTGGTACAGTTGCATTTTCTATGAAGCAGAAGGTTCCTCAGTCTGTAAGCGGAGAACGTGCTGCAAGACTTAATGAATGGGCTGCAGAAAGCAAACGAAACTACATCGACAGTTGTCGCGGCAAGGTTTTTGATGCTGTGCTGGAAACTGTTAAAAAGTCATATCTTTTTGCGGGAAATTCCGGTAAAGCCGTTTATCATGCCGTAACAGAAAATTTTCTTCATTGTGAAATAGAAGCTGATTCGTCAGCTGTAAATGTAAAGCCGGGCACTAAGGTTAAGCTTAGAATTCTAGGTCAAGTGGAGCAGGGGCTTAAAAAAGGTGGCGAAACAGAATGCCGCGCCGAGTTTGTGTTTGATAAATAGGTTAAAATAAAAAAGGACTGTCTTAGTAAAACTATGCGGTGGTTGAGGTTCTCGAAACCACCATATGGAATACGTATGGTCATTTCGACAAGCTCAATGACCGTAATCATTAAACTTATTAGACAGTCCCTAAATTGTGGAGATGGGGGGAATTGAACCCCCGTCCGAAAGTGTAGTCCAAGTACGCCTACATGTTTAGTTATGCGAGGTGGTTGTCGGGAAAAGGTAGCAGCATAACAAGCGTCTTTTCCGTATTCTGACTAAGTGTCACATACATCGGCCAGACGCGATGCACATCGAGTTCCTGTTGGCGTCAGAACATCTTAAAGTTAGGAACAGCACCCCAAGAGTTCCGTGCCCGCTACTTACGCAGCAAGAGCAAACTGTTCTTCAGAAGAATCTTCTTCTTCTTTTCTGTTGAAGATTGCAGTTATTTTTTTTGTCAGCTTAAGGCGCCTTCACACCTACATGCAATAAATGCACTCACACATTCGTCGAAACCGGTGCACCCCCAAGTACATCGATACCTGTAATATAATATCGCTTTGCCTAAATGTCAATTAAGTTATTTCTTGACATCTGTTAATTCTAATTTAGAATTACTTTGGAGACTGTTAAATGGAAAAATTCAAGTTTAAAGATTTTGAAGCCTCTTTGATAAAATCGGCCGTAATTCCTATGGCTATATATCAATTCATAAATAATAAAGTACATACAATTCTTTTGTCACAGGGTCTTTTGGATTTATTTCAATTACCTGATAACGAGTCGACTTATAATCTTTTGGATAACGATATGTATCGGTATGTCCATCCGGAAGATGTTGCTCGGGTTTCCGAGGCCGCAATAGATTTTGCTAAAAATGATACACATTATAATGTTTTTTACAGATATCGGCTAAATGGAAAATATCGAATCATTCATTCTTTTGGAAAGCATTTCATAAAAGATGGGGTAACACTTTCTGCTGTATGGTACGTAGACGAAGGTGACTACAACATAGATTCAGAAAGGGATTCTTCGTCATCTGCCGCATTTTCTACAGTTTTACACGAAGAAAGCGTTTATCGTAAAAATAATTATGATTCTTTAACAGGGTTTCCAAGT